>JAFXLR010000145.1 GCA_017531065.1 Bacilli bacterium | reverse complement strand
TCCATTGGTGACTGGAGTTCAGACGTGTGCTCTTCCGATCTGGACCGCCATCAAGCTTTCTGGCCGTAACCTCATGGCCAAGTTCAGCCGCACTTTCATGACGATTGTTGCCTCATCCATCGGCATTGTCGGCGTTTCGGCCGTTCTTGCCGTCTCTTACGGCGTCAGAGGCTACATAGATTCCGTCCAAGATGACCTTCTTTCTGGCAACCCAATCCAAATCAGACAGAATGCGATCGATTACCTCAAACTCCTCGACAGCACGAATAGCCTTACCCAAGCCCGTATCGCGAGTGAGTCCTGGAAAGATGGCAAAATCGACGTCCAATTCGCGATGGAAAGCCTTGTCAAAGCCTCTGAAGGCATTGACCAATCCTTAACAACAAACGACATCAACGAGGACTACATCCAGTTCCTTAAGGACATGCCTTCGAACTATGTTTCCGCGATCGATTACAAATACGGAATCAACTTCAAAAACAACATCTACGTCCACACTCAGGCTGAAGTCGAAAACGAAGGAGTGGACAAAGAAAACGTCAGATATAGCATCTCTGGTCTCACCAACGTCTGCACAACCATCCTTGAAGGTTGCAGAGATGGCCAGTACGCAAGTTACGCCAACATGGTCGACGGATATAGCAACGCCATCGGACAAGCCATCGACAACGAAGAATACGTCCTTAGCCAATATAACGTCGTCGAGGGAAGATACCCTCACGCCGCTGACGAAGTCATGATCGTCCTCAATCACCAAAACGAGGTCACCGAATTCGTCTTGACCCTCCTTGGCTTATACGACCAGGATATGTTCGCCAACGCCATCTATCATTTCTCCGAAGATGAGAAGAACTTCAACAAAGATCTTTGGGAAAAGCAACAGGCCATCGATGTTAAATCGCTCATTGGCAAAGAATACTATTACTATCCAAATGATACCATCTTCCACGAGAATCCTAACTATGATCCAAACCCAACCGGCTCAGGAATCTCTGCTGACCTTTCCGTCTATCAGCCATTCACCTATGACTGGTATGACCAGGATGGCATGAACCACGAAAACGGCATGAAACTCAAAGTCACCGCCGTCCTTACCCCACAAGAGACCGTCTCTTATGGCTGCCTTGACAGCGGTCTTTACTACACCCCAGCTTTAGCTGAGAAGATGATCAGAGACAACTACGATTCCAAGATCGCTAAGTTCATCAGACAATACGCCGAAGACAATGACACTTCCGGCTACAACTCAACCATCGCCAACATCAATGGCGTCGATGTCATCTCCGGCATCGGCTATGACGTCAAAGTCATGTTCGAAGAACATCTCCTTAAGAGCTCGTTCTTAGTTGGCTCAACCAACAACATCTCCGCCCTTATCGGCATGCTCGCTTCCTCAACCGGTTCAGGCTCACAAAGCGGCATCGCCATCAAGAGAAACGCCACATTAAGCGTCAATAACGTCGGCGGTTCCAAGATTCCAAGCAGCGTCGACATCTATCCACTCGACTTCGATAACAAGTTCCTCGCGACTGACTATCTCAAGACCTGGAACGGCAACAAAGACATTACATTAAGCACTGGCAAAGTCTTAGCGGCCGATGACCGTTCGAAGGTCGAATACACCGACAACCTCGAGATTATTATCTCGATGATCAACGGAGTGGTGGATATCGTCACCGTCGCTCTCGTCGCCTTCACAGCCTTATCGCTTGTCGTCTCAACCGTCATGATTGGCATCATCACATTCGTTTCGGTCATGGAGCGCGTCAAAGAGATCGGCGTCATCCGTTCTCTTGGCGGACGAAAGCAAGACGTCGCGCACCTATTCAACGCCGAGACGTTCATCATCGGCATTGGCGGTGGCCTCTTCGGTCTTGCGGTAACTTATCTGCTTCAGATAATTCTTAATCTCATAGTCGGTGCCCTCTTTGGCATCGGAACGATCGCGAACCTTCCATTCCTTGTTGCGCTCTTCATCTTGGGTGGCAGCGCTCTTCTTACGACCATCGCTGGCCTTGTCCCTGCCGCAAGCGCAGCCCAGCAAGACCCAGTCGTCGCTCTTCGCACCGAATAATTCTCATTCCCTTTTTAGGGAAGGGGTCTTATAATTTCATCGTTCGTTGAAGGATGAGGGATCCTTGACCTTCCTACTTAGAGAGCCGCCAGAAGCTGAGAAGGCGGTTAGGAAGAAAGGTGAGTCGCTTCCAGAGAACCCTAGAGATAGGCGTCCATCCGCGTTAAGGGTGATCGAGTGCTTTGTCTTTAAGACAAGGAACTAGGGTGGTACCGCGCACCGCGTCCCTATTCGTAGGGACTTTTTATTTATTCGGAGGCAAATCTATGCTCGATAAGCATTACGACCCTCATAAAGTTGAGGAAGGAAAGTACGAGAAATGGAAAGAAGAAGGCTATTTCCAAGCGGGAAGAGACCTTTCTAAACAGCCATTCTCCATGGTTATTCCGCCGCCAAACGTCACAGGCAAACTACATCTTGGACACGCGATGGACACGACGATCGAAGACATCATCGCCCGTTACAAGAGAGAAGTCGGATATGACGTCCTTTGGGTTCCTGGAATGGACCACGCTGGCATCGCCACCCAAGCCAAAGTCGAGGAAAAGCTTAGGAAACAAGGCCTTTCCCGTTTCGACCTTGGAAGAGAAGGCTTCCTTAAGAAAGCCTGGGAGTGGAAGCACGAATATGCCGACACCATCCATAGTCAATGGGCCAAGATGGGCTTATCCGTCGATTACACGAGAGAAAGATTCACTTTGGACGAAGGCTTAAGCGCCGCTGTCAGGCACGTCTTCGTTACCTTATATAAAGAAGGGCTCATCTACCAGGGTGAGAAGATCATCAACTGGGACCCAGAGCTCAGAACCGCTTTAAGCAACATCGAAGTCATCCACAAGGACGACGAAGGTGAGTTCTATTACTTCAAATATGATGTGGTGGGCACCGACAAATCTTTGATCGTCGCTACCACAAGGCCTGAGACGATGTTTGGCGACACCGCCGTCTTCGTCAACCCGAAAGACAAGAAGTACGCAGACCTCGTCGGCAAGATGGTCATTAACCCAGCAAACGGAGAAGAAATCCCTCTCATGGCCGATGAATATGTCGACATTTCTTTCGGTACCGGCGCCATGAAGTGCACCCCAGCCCACGACCCTAACGATTTCCTTTTAGGAAAGAAGTACGGTTTCAAGTTCATCAAATGTATCGATGAGACCGCTCATATGAACGAAATCGCCGGCCCATACAAAGGCATGGATCGTTACGAATGCCGCAAAGCCCTCGTCGACAAAATTAAAGAAGACGGACACCTTGTCAAAATCGAGAAGATCGTCCACTCGGTCGGTCACTCCGAGCGTAGCGACAGCGTCGTCGAGCCAATGCTTTCGAAGCAGTGGTTCGTCAAAATGAAGCCTCTCGCCGAGAAGGTTCTTGCCACTCAGAAAGGCTCTGATAAAGTCAACTTCGTCCCACGCCGTTTCGAGAAAGTCCTTACCCGTTGGATGAGCACCGTCGAGGATTGGTGCATCTCCCGTCAGCTTTGGTGGGGACACCGTATCCCAGCCTATACGAACATCAAGACCGGTGAGCTCGTCGTCACCGAAGAGGAGATGGATCCAAAGGAGTGGAAGCAGGATGAGGATGTCCTCGATACCTGGTTCTCAAGCGCCCTTTGGCCTTTCGCCACTTTAGGTTGGCCAGACACCGAGACCGCTGACTTCAAACGCTACTTCCCAACAAGCGTCCTCGTCACCGGCTACGACATCATCTTCTTCTGGGTCAGCCGCATGGTCTTCCAGTCTTTACATTTCACTGACAAATCCCCATTCCACGAAGTCGTCATCCATGGTCTTATCCGCGATGCGCAAGGCCGTAAGATGTCTAAATCCCTAGGTAATGGCGTTGACCCAATCGACGTCATCGAGAAGTATGGCGTTGACGCTCTTAGATACTTCATCACCAATAACTGCACCCCGGGCATGGATATGCGTTACATCGATGAGAAAGTGGGCGCTGCCGAGAACTATCTCAACAAGATTTGGAACGCCTGCCGTTATGTCGAAGGCGTCCTTGGTGAGGACTACACCCCAAGACCAATCGACAAGAAGACCTTGGGTGTCCTTGATGCCGCCATCATCGACAAGCTCATGCATACTATCAAGAGCGTACGCTCCGAGATGGACAAATACCACTTTGGTCAGGCCTCATCGATTCTTTATGACTTTGTCTATGATGATTTCTGTTCATCATATCTTGAGATGAGCAAGATCGCTTTGTCCCACGAAGGCAAGGAAGCCGATGTCACCAAAGACGTGCTTTACACCGTCATGAAGGACATCATCCTCATGATCTATCCATACACTCCATTTGTTACCGAAGAGATGTACCTTTCTCTCCCAGGCCACAAGAAGAGCATCATGGAAGAACCATATCCTGAATACGACCGCCATCTCATCAACAAGAAAGCGGTTGAGAAACTCTCCATTTTGGAAGGAATGATCAAGGATATCCGTAACTACAAATCCACAAACGGTATGGCTCCTAACGCCAAAGTCAGGCTCCTTGTCTCACCAGCTGAACCATTCGAAGGTTCTGGCGAATACCTCAAGCGTTTCACCTTCGCTTCCTCTTATGAAATCAAGGGCGAGAGCCTTGGAGGTTCAAGCTTCCTTTACCCAGGCTACGAGCTCATGGTTGAGGAAGACGTCGATCCAGCCATTCTCAAAGAGAAGCTCCTTAAGGAAAAAGAGACCCTCGAATTCGAAATCAGCCGCAGCGAGAAGATGCTTGGGAACCCAGGCTTCGTGAGCAAGGCCCCGAAAGAGAAAGTCGATCTTGAGAAGGCAAAACTTGAGAAAAACAAAGGAATTCTCGAGTCCCTCAAAAACAAGCTGGCATCGTTATAAAAAGCAAATTGAAGGACGCTCTCAAACGAGGGCGTTTTTCTTTTTTCCGGAAAAATGGATTTATCGCCAATATATGAGAAGTGAGGAGGTAATCTATGAACGGAAGAGAACTCACATTGAGCGAGAGGCAAGCAATCTGCCCAGGGGAGGCTTTGGCCTTAACTGCGGTCATGGCTGTCTTAGCCATCAGCATCGTCGCGGTAGTGGTCTATCGACTTCTTAAGTCAACCAAGGGAACAGCCAAAGCTCCTGGTGGATGGGCTGTCACCTGGAATTGAAAGCAATCATTCATCCTTAGGCTTTTCTAAAGAAACATCTTTTTACAATTGTACGAAAATTCTTCACTTTTCCTGTATGTGCGTGTATGATAATTACGTTGTCGCCCTCCCTAGGGGCCTCAACCGCATTTCTACGGTCCACAATTAATCACTTTGTGATTAAACCGCACGGAGCGAGTCAAAAGCTAATAAGGAGGAACAAGCATGTACGCCATTGTTGAAACTGGTGGTAAGCAGATCAAAGTCGAAGTCGGCGATAAGATTTACGTCGAAAAACTTGATGCCGAAGCCGGAAAAGACGTCACCCTTTCCAAAGTCCTCTTCATCGGCGGCGAAACCAACAAAGTTGGCGATCCTTACGTCAAGGGCGCTTCCGTTGTTGCCAAAGTCGAGAAGCAGGGTTTAGGCAAGAAACTCGTCGTCTACCGCTACAAGAGCAAGGCCAATGTCCGCCGTAAACACGGCCACCGCCAGCCTTTCACTTGTTTGGTTGTTAAATCCATCAACGCCTAATGATAAAAGCTACGTTCGTCTATCGTGACAAAGACCTCAAATCCTTAACCGTCAAAGGACACGCGAATAGCGCGCCCTATGGCGAGGACTTAGTCTGCGCCGCAATCAGTGCGATTGTCGTCGGAGGCCTTAACGCCTATACCGATGACCCATCAATCTATGAGGCGAAAGTAGAGGAAGGCAATGTGGAGCTACTTGTCAAAGGCAAGCAAAGCATCCACGACCAGATCGTTAACGAAACGATTGAGTCCCAGATTAAAGATGTCGCAGCTTCTTATCCGAAGCACGTGACTCTAGAAAGGAAGAAGGAAGAATGAAATTCATCATTGATCTCCAATTATTCGCCTCCAAGAAAGGCGTTTCGAGCACCAAGAACGGCCGTGATTCCGCTGGCAGAAGACTTGGCGCTAAGGTCGGTGACGGTCAGCAGGTTCTTGCTGGCAATATCATCTATAGACAAAGAGGAACCCGTATCCATCCTGGCATCAACACCGCCAAAGGTGGCGACGATACCATCTATGCCCTTATCGATGGCACCGTTAAGTTCGAACGCGTCGGCAAGAAGGGAAAGAGAGTTTCCGTCTACGCCAACTAATTCGGCTAACAATGAACTTTAACGGGTCTTTCCATAAGGCCCGTTTTTGTTTCAATAAAACAAAAAAATCGTATAATATAAAACGCTATGAAACTAAGTATCGTCATCCCTTGCAAAAACCAGACAGCGACCTGCTTCGAAAACATCGAGAAGGTCGGACTCCCGTATTTCGAGACCTTAGGAATCGATTACGAGTTTTTGGTTGTCCTTGATGGGAGTGATGATAAGAACGTCAGCCTCGCTGAGGTTTTGATGGCCAAATTCGATCACCGCGTGAAGGCTCTCCCTTACGAGAACAAGTTTGGGAAAAGGCCATAACGTCCAACACGGCTTCCTTGAGGCCGATGGTGATTACATCATGTTTATGGATGCCGATTTCGCGACCGACCTCCACATCATGGAAAGAATCCTTCCTGTCATTGAAAAGCACGATGGATTCATCGCTTCTAGACGTTGCAAAGGCGCGGTCATCGAGACCAAACAGACCCTTAAGAGACGTTTCGTCAGTTGGGTCAGCCGCATCCTTATCAGAATGCGTTTCCATCTTGGCTACTCCGAGACCCAGTGCGGCTTCAAGCTTTTCAGGAAAGACCTCGCGAAAGCTTTAGCGAAACATCAGATCATCGATGGCTTTGCCTTTGATGTCGAATATCTCTATTTCTGCCATCTCAACGGATTCGATATTCAAGAAGTCCCATGCAACTGGAACGATGGCGAGAAATCAACGATTGAGAAAGCCGCCAAAACATCGATGAACTTCATCGGTGACATGAAACGCATCAAAAAGAACAAGAAGAACTACATCCTTTCCGAAGAGGAAAAGGAATCCTTAAAGAGAAAAGAGGCCTAATATGCTGATCGACCGTTGCGTTATCGAAGTCAGAAGCGGAAAAGGCGGCGACGGCTGCATCTCTTTTCTTCGTGACAAAAACACCGCGAAAGGCGGTCCAGATGGAGGAAACGGAGGCCGTGGTGGTTCCATCTATTTTCTTGGGAAAGCTAACTTAAACAACCTTTACAATTTCCGTCATTCCAGAACATTCATCGCTCAAGACGGCGAAAAAGGAATGAAGACGATGAAGTATGGCCGTAACGCTGAGGACGTCACCATCGAAGTCCCGGTTGGCACCATCGTCACCGAAGAAGCGACCGGACGCGTTTTGGCCGATATCAAAGAAGAAGGACAAAAGGTCCTTGTCGCAAAAGGTGGACGCGGTGGCAGAGGCAACGCTTGCTTCAAATCATCCCGTCACAGAATCCCGCGCATTGCTGAAAACGGTCACCCAGGCGAGAAGAAGAGACTCATCCTCGAGCTCAAGCTTTTAGCCGATGCTGGTTTGATCGGTTTCCCAAGCGTTGGCAAATCGACTTTCCTTAATGTCGTTAGCAAAGCCAACGTCCCAACCGCAGATTACCCATTCACCACCTTGGTTCCGAACCTTGGTGTTTGCTATCTCAAAGACGGCAGGAGTTTCGTCCTTGCCGATATGCCTGGCCTTATCAAAGGTGCTCACGAAGGCAAAGGATTAGGCATCCAATTCTTACGCCACATCGAAAGAACTCGCATTCTTATCCACCTTGTCTCCATGTCTGGTGAGAGGGATCCGTATCAGGATTACCTTGCCATCAACGAGGAGCTCAAAGCCTATAACGCTTTCCTCGAGCAACGTCCTCAGATAGTCGTCGCTTCCATGATGGATATGGAAGGGGCGGAAGACCTCAAAAAAGAATTTGACAAGAAGCTCGGATTCGAATCCATCGCTTTATCGAGCCTTACTCATGAAGGCGTCGATAAGCTTCTCAAGAAAGCCATCGAATTAATCGAAACGACCCCAGAATTCCCGATCAAAGGCGTCAACGAGGCCACGAAGATGAAGGTCTACGATGCCCGTGAGATGGAAGGAAAATCCGATTACAAGATCCTCCGTGGCGAAAACGGCTGGATCATCAAAGGCGAAAAAGTCGAACGCGACGCCGCTCTCATCAACACGACAACCGATGAAGGCATCGTCCGTCTCATCCGTTATTTGGACAACATCGGCATCGAGGAAAGACTCGAAGAAGTCGGCGCTCAAGATGGCGACAAAGTCCAGATTGGTGATTTCGTCTTCGATTACACGACTTGATGTATCAAGTCACAACTATTTCCTGTATAATTAAACGATGAAAGAAAACAAATTGCTGATCCCGATACTGGCTTTAGCCTCGGTTGCCGTCTGCTTTCTTCTTTTCTTACTATTTATCGCTGTTTACCGTTAGAAATGTATTATTCATTCACTGGAAAAATCGTCAACATCGGCAAAGAAAGCGTTGCCATCTCCTTGCCTAGTGGAATCGCCTACGAGCTTTTGGTCGCCCGTACCTCCGATTTTGCTTACGAAGAAGAAGCGACTGTTTACGTCCATGAAGTCTTCAACGAGAATGACCATTACCTCGTCGGTTTCAAAGACAAATTAGAGAAAGAGGCTTTCGAGTCTCTTATCGAGGTCAAAGGCATTGGACCAAAGACCGCGATTGTGGCTTTAGGTGCGACAAATCCTAACGACCTTATGAAGGCCATTGCCGCGAACAACACGACATTCCTTAAAAAATTACCTGGCATTGGCCCGAAAGCGGCTGCCCAAATCATTCTCGACCTCAAAGGCAGGCTCGCCGATATAGGCGGTGGCTCCAAAGCCAATCCAAACCAATATGACGAAGTCAGAGAAGGACTTAAGTCCCTTGGCTTCAAAGTCAAAGCCATCGATGAGGCGCTTGCTTCAATCAACGAACCTGGTCTCTCTAATGAAGAAGTCCTCCGTCAAGCCCTCAAGAAACTTAGATAATTATGAAAAAGAGCGAGAACAGAGAACCTGATCGCCTTCTTGATGCAAGAAGAGAGAGCGGCGATAGCGCCACCGACATCACTTTGCGTCCGAAGAACCTTAAGGAATACGTTGGACAGGACGCCCTTAAAAAGAACCTCAGCGTCTTTATCGGCGCCGCCAAAAAAAGAGAAGAATGCCTTGATCACGTTTTGCTTTATGGCCCGCCAGGCTTAGGCAAAACGACCTTGGCTTATGTTATTGCTAATGAAATGGGTGGAAACATTCGCGTCGTCAATGGCCCATCAGTTGAAAAAAGTGGCGATTTAGCCGCTATTTTGTGCGACCTTGAGCCAGGCGATATTCTTTTCATCGATGAAATCCATAGACTTCCAAGACATATCGAAGAAGTCCTTTATGGCGCAATGGAAGACTTCCAGCTTTCCATCATGATCAATAGGGATGGTGCTGCAAAATCGCTCAACATGGCGCTCCCTCCATTCACGCTTGTGGGTGCGACCACACGCGCTGGTGATTTGTCCTCGCCTCTTCGTGCCAGATTCGGAATCAGCGCGAAGATTGATTTCTATAGTGAAGAAGAGATCGGCAAGATCATCGAAAGAACTTCAAAGGTTCTCGAGATGCCGATTGATAAAGAAGCAGTGGCGCTCCTCGCAAAAAGAAGCCGTGGAACCCCACGTATCGCAAACCGTATCTTCAAAAGAGTCCGTGACTTCGCATCTTTTGAAGGCTTAAACAGAATCGACGTCGAATTGGCAAACCGCGCCCTTGAGGCCCTTAAGATCGATGACCTTGGCCTCGATGACGTCGATATCAAGTATCTCAAAGCTATCATCGAACGCTTCAATGGCGGCCCGGTTGGCTTAGAGAGCATCGCCTCATCCATCGGCGAAGAAGTCACGAATTTAGAAGACGTTTATGAGCCATATCTCTTGATGATCGGCCTCATCAATAGAACACCTCGAGGCCGCGAAGCGACCTCCAAGGCCTACGAACACCTGAAAATCGCCCATGATTGGTTGCTCTTTTAAGACTATTTGCCTTAAAAGTGGTTTTTTCTCTTGTGCGTACGCTCGCGTATGGGGTAGACTTATAAACGCTTGCTAAACACAATTTTTTTGTGCAGTGCAATTGGTTGGAGGATTATTATGCGGAGAACATTAGCCTATTTGTTCCTTGGCGCCTCTTTGCTCCTCGGGGTTGGTGCGACCATCACCTCGTCCTTGAGCAAAATGGATACTGACGTTTCCTATGGAAGCGGCAAGGATTTATATTTCCGTATTTCTGAAAAGAACAGCACCTACGAAGGTGTTCACACTCAAACGTACATCACAGACGATAACTACGACGCCGTGAATGAAGTCGCCAAAGAAATCGAGGATCGTCTCGAGTTTTGGGATATCAATGCGACCGTTGCCAAAGAAGGTTACAGCACCATCAAGGTTTCTGTCCGTACTCAGGGCAGCGACGAAGTCGAGTATTCCTATCTTCAGACTTATTTAGCTTATAGCGGACAGCATGTCACCGTCGAAGCCGGCACAACCGACGAAGACGCCATGAGCGAAGCCCCAAACAGCATCGATTTCGCCGATAACGGCTTATTCGAAGAAGGAACCAACGCTGAGATCACCTACGTCAACACCGTTCCAGTCGTTACCGTTCCGATCAAGGAAACCTTCCAGGGTGAGAATGGCAAGCTCAATGAGCTTATCAAGTTCTGCACCGAACATACCGTCCAGGAAGAAAAAGACGACGAAGGAAATGTCACCACTCCAGGCAAATCCTGCCTCTTAGTCCTCTGGCATCACAAACAGGAAGCTGATAGCTACGCTGCCGTTCAGAACAAAGGCACCGAAGACTTCACTCCAAACATGGCTAACCGTCTTCTCTTTGGTGAGGACGCCAACAACGCTTGGTATGTTGATCAGGCTGATTCTGACAACAACTACAAGAAGCTTCAGCTCATCCCATCTAGCGCCGCCATCAAAGATGGTAGCTACGATCCATCTAAAGCTAACGCCGCTTACAAAGCCGCTAAGTTCTACCGCGATATCCTTAACGCCAAAGAATACAACTATGATGTCACCTTCGCTTACTCGAGCGTTGTGACCGCAGGCGTTGATCCGCTCACCCGTGCCGGTGATTGGCATCTTGCCATCAACTTCGGTCCAAGCGCCATCGCTTCACTTGTGGCCTTGATCATTGGAATCGTCATCATCGGTGTCTTCTACCGTCTCGGCGCCATCGCTATTCTTGGCAATGCGGCCGTTGCAGTGGAAGGTGCTATCCTCTTATTCGCTTACTTCAGTGCCCAGTTCGGTATCGGCGCTCTTGCCGGTTTCGGTCTTGGTGCTATCGTCACTGCCTTCGGTGGAATCTATTACTTCCACAAAGTCAAACAGCAGCTTTATGAAGGCCGTACCCTCAAGAAAGCCCACCAGGAAGCTTCCAAGAAAGCCCTCTGGCCAACCCTTGATATCTCGATTATCTCAATCGCCATCGGCGTTTGCCTCTATGGCTTTGTTCACTCGACCATCGGCAACCTTGGTCTTGCTCTTACCTTAACTTCCGCTTTCGGCTTAGTCCTCAACCTCATTATGCTTCGCATCGAAGGCTGGCTTCTTGCCAATGATCCAGACAGCGAAAAGCATCTCAAAGGTTTCTTGGGTGTTGACCCAACTAAGGTTCCAAATGCCTTAAAGGATGAAAAACAGACCTATTATGGCGCCTTTGCCAACAAAGACTTCGAGAAGCCAAAGCGTCCATTCATGATTGCTGCTCTCGCTCTTCTTGTTGCGGCTATCGCTGGCGTCTCCATCATGAGTGCCACAGTCGGTGCCTTCAACTACAGTGGCGCTTACGACAACACAACCTCCATCAACGTCGAATACTGGATCAACAAAGAATCCTATTCCACCAAGAAACTTGCTGATAAGCAGCAGATGATGGACGATTTCCTCCCTCTTATCCAATACAACGACAAGAGCCTTGGAGAGCTCACCACCGAAGAATCCATCACCCTTGAGACCAGAGAGGTTTACCTCAACGAGGATGAGATCACTTACACCGTTTACAATTTCGAAATCCCTCTCAGCGTTTACTTCGATGAGAAGGACACTTCTAAGACCTTCACCGTCAACGGAACTACCTTCAACAGCCTCAACCAGGCCGTCAAAGAAGCCGTTGATGCATTCACTGCCGACAATAGCGTTTACGCTAGCGCCAACACCGTCTTCTACCAGGCTGGCACACCAAACCTTGGAACCGTCTACCTTGGAATCGGCGTCGGTGTTGCTATCGCCTTCGTCTATCTCGTCGCAAGATTTGGCCTAGCCCGCTCCTTCACTGCCTCGGTTATCTCCCTTGGCTCAAGCGTCTTGGTCGTCGCCTTCTTCGCTCTTACGAGAATCCCAGTGACACCGCTTGCCTCAATCGGTGCCGCCTTGGCTGCCTTGGCTGCCTTATACGTTGCTCTCTTCACTCTTAATAGAGCGAAGGAAATTGTCAAAGATTCCCGTGAGCGTGATAAGAACGCCCTCGAGTTCAAGAATCAGTGCCTTGTCAAAGCCAACGCTGAAGAGGCCCTTGAGATTCTTATCTTCTCTTCGATCATGGCTGTGCTTTGCTTAGCTCTTGCCATCTTCGGACCACGTGAATACGCAGTCATCTTCGTCGGCGCCATCCTTGGCTTAGCCTTCGCGGTTGCCGCTTCCTTATTCGTTCTTGTTCCAGTCAGCAAGTTCCTCAGCGTCTACATTGACCGAAACGGTAGTCGTAGAACCGGTCGATAGGACCGGTATAAACGATCGTATCGGCGAGCGCTTCCAGTTCGGCACGATG
>JAFXLR010000144.1 GCA_017531065.1 Bacilli bacterium | reverse complement strand
TGACATTGAGATAGAAGATGGCGCCTTGGGAGGCCATAAGGACCTTTGGCGAATAGACCTCAGCGCAGCCTTTCGAAAGAACGACGTCATAGAAATGGAACGCTAAAGCGGACCTAAGCAAAGTGCCTAAGTTGCCTGGGTCTCTGACGTTCTCAAGATAAAGGACATGGTCATTCTTGATTGGGGAATGAAGGCTTTTCTTACAAAGAGCCACTATCCCTTCTGGGGTTTTGCTGAAGGTGATCTTTTTGAGAATCGGTTCGTTGATGAGATATTGAGGGACATTGGTCTTCATCGTCTTATCGACGGTAAAGATCGATTCCACCACGCCTTTGTTTAAGGCCATCTCGACCATATGGAATCCCTCGACGACGAAATAATCGCCTTTGGCGTCGAGCGCTTTCGCGGCGTTTTTGATCTTCGGGTTTGTGAGGGATGTTATCTTTTCAAGCATAGATGTGATTGATGAGCTTCTTCCTGCTAAGGCGATAGTCAGGCGCTACTCCTAAGAGTATTTTATAGAACTTCTCGCTATGGCCGTAAACAAAATGATGGGTCAGCTCATGGATGATGACCGAATCGATGATGTGCTTATCGTAATGGACGAGGTTCAAAGAATAGGTGATTGAGAGGGTTTTCCGATGGTTAACGCCGTACACGGAATGGCAATCCCTGACCTTGACCTCATAGTCCTCTTTGATGCCCATTTTGATGGAATATTCTTTCGTCATCTCTTTGACGTATGGGAGAAGTTCCTTCTTAAGAAGGGCGTTCCTTTTTTCTTTGCTCATAGAAGAGAAACCTTCGATATGGGTTTTGATGCCAAAAATATAGACATCATCCCCTTCTATCGGCTCTGGCTTCTTCTTGATTTTGGAGAGGATCTTCGGGATCGAAGAGACGATGAAGGAATCGAGGTTCTCTTTTGGGAGACGACTTGGGGCATTGCAGACGAAACCGTTTTTCCTTAGGGAGAGCGAGGTGCTTCTTCTATATGGCGAAAGCCTAATCTCTACTTCAAAAGATTCCTCGCCAATGCGATAAGTTTCGAAATACCCTTTGAAATGTCTCTTTGCCATTGTGCCCAATTATAAAACTATTTATAATTCATTGCACTTTGAGTAATGCAAACTCGAAGCAAATGGAATAGACTACCTAACGTATGGAAAAGATCCTTGTAAGCGCCTGCCTTTGCGGCCAGAAAACCAGATTCGACGGAAAAGATAATCCGTTCCCTTTCATCGAGAAACTCAAAAGACATTACGATGTCGTCCCTTTCTGCCCTGAGGTCGAAGGCGGGCTTCCTCTCTTAAGAGAGCCTTGCGAGATCGTCAATAATTCCGTCCTCAGTGAATCGGGAAAAGACTACACCAAAGAGTACATCGAAGGTGCGAAGAAGGCTGTGAGCCTTTGCCACTTCTTCGGAATCAAGATCGCCATCCTCAAGGATAGAAGCCCATCTTGTGGCTCCCGCACCATCCACGATGGCTCCTTCAAGAACAACATGATCGAAGGACTTGGCCTTACCGCAAGAGCCTTAATCGCCGATGGCGTTAAGGTCTACGCCGACACCGACGCCCTTGACTTCCTTGTCCCAGAAGAAAAGAAAAAGAAAGCCAAAACCCTTGGGAAACGCCCTTTCAAAAAGAAAGAGGAAGGCGAAAAGAAGCCATTCAAAAAAGCAAAATCCCCTGCAAAAACAGGATATAAGAAGAAAGAGGATAACTGGAAAGAAGGAAAACCAGCGAGGAAATCCTTCGGAGGCAAGAAAGCCTTCAGCAAAAAGCCATTTGGCAAACCAAGAAGGTCCTCAAACAAACCATTCAATCAAAAGACCCCTAAGTAAGGGGCCTTTTTTATCGTCCGTTTGAGGCGAGTTGGAAGTAGAGCTCTAGAAGCAAGGCGTTATGGTAATCGCGTATGTCTAGGCCTGTGACTTTGATGAATCTATTTAGCCTGTAATTGAAGGTGTTCCTATGGATGTTTTCCTCTTCTGCGGTTTTGAGTCCATCGAGCCCTGAACGGAGGAAGGTTCCTGCCGTCGACATGAGCTCTTTGTTCACGTGCCTGAATTCCTGACTAAGGAGAGGGATCGAAGAGAAATTACCAAAGGTAAGTTCCTTCATGATGACGTCGGTGAGGTAGACGCATTGATTAGGGAAATAGCCAAAAGACTCATGGAGGAGTTTCTTCTCTAGTGGCCAATTCCTATGCGCCACCACAACAGAAACGGTTAACTCATGGGAGAGGGAGAGTTTTTGGTTAAGCTCGAAGGTCTTATCTAGCTCACTCTCAAAAAAGCCTTCCTTGGTGCTTTCATAGGTGAATTTGGCATCAGGAAAGACATCGAGGAAAAACTTCTCAAAAGAGATGGTCTCGATATCGCGGCTTGTGAGGAAGAGATAGAGCCTTTTCATTATTAATAATGGGTTTCTTGTCTGACGTAGTTGACCTGAAGCTTCTTCTTATAAGCTTCGATCATGTCTTCGCCGGTATAGCCAAGGCGAGGGAGAAGATCTAAGTAAGCGTGGAAGGCTTTCTCGTATCTTTCTTTCGAGTAATCGTAAGAGAATTCCACCACTTTTCTGTAAACGTCAAGAATGGCTTCGGTGAGGTTCTCAAATGGCTCTCCACCAAAGGTGTGGTCGAAGGAATCGATGCCGATGGTAAGGCCTAATGAGAGGAAGAAATGAATCGCGTCGGCATATTCATCCATGATGACCTCTTTCGCCGATGGGCCTTTGAGGGACCAGAACTTGAAGGTCCTGGTTTCGTTAGAGAATTCGCCAAGTTCAACCAAAAGGGCGAGGGTTCTTTTCTCTTTGGTCGAAGGATAGGTGACGCCTTCGTGTTTCTTCATGATCTCAGCGTCGAGATCTTTTTGTAAAAGATATAGTTCGTGGAGTTCCATTTATTTGACCTCAAGAGGGCTAAGATGCCAGATGTCGCGGTTATATTCCTCGATGGTGCGGTCGCTAGAGAAGGCACCGCTCATGGCGATATTGTCGATCGCGGCTTTGGCCCATCTGGCCTTGTCCTTATAGAATTCGTCGACTTTCCCGCAGGCTTTGTCATAGGCTTCGAAGTCAGCGAGGATGAAATACTGGTCGCCATGGTTCATGATTTCATCAAAGATGAGGCGGAACCTGTCGTGAGCGCGAAGTGCCCAAGGACCATTGAAGAGGGAATCCATGACGGCACGGACCTCTTCGCTATTGTTATAGATATCCCATGGGTTATAGGAATGCTCATCGTTGATCTTCTGAACTTCTTCAGCCGTAAGGCCGAAGATGACCTCGTTCTCTCTTCCGGCTCTATCGGCGATTTCGATGTTGGCGCCGTCTAAGGTGCCAAGAGTGATTGCGCCATTCATCATGAGTTTCATGTTCGAGGTGCCAGAGGCTTCTTTGCCAGCGGTCGAGATCTGCTCAGAGACATCGGCGGCTGGGATGATCTTCTCTGCTAAGGTGACGCCATAGTTCTCGACGAAGATGATCTTCATGAACTTATTCGCGTCTTTGTCGTTATTGACCACCGCCGCAACGGCAAGGATAAGCTCAATGATGCGCTTAGCGTATTCGTAGCTTGGAGCGGCTTTCGCACCGAAGACATAGACATGCTTTTCCATATGGAATTCGCTCGGATTTTCCTTGATTCGGAGGTAATTGAGCATGATATGGAAGAGGTTAAGGAGCTGACGTTTGTAAGCGTGAAGTCTCTTGATTTGGACGTCGAAGATGGCATCTGGGCGATCGAGCGGGACGGTGTGGAGGTAGACCTGTCGAAGCCCTTCCGGCGCGTCACGATGCTGGACGCGGTGAAGGAGCGGACGGGGCTGGACTTCCAGGCGGTGACGAGCGACGAGGAGGCCCGCAGGCTTGCCCAGCAGAAAGGCCTCGAGGACCTGAAGGGCGACGAGAGCCGCTTCACCATCCTGAACAGGATGTTCGAGGCGTTCTGCGAGGAGGATCTGATCCAGCCCACGTTCGTCACGGGGCACCCCACGGAGATCTCCCCCCTGTCGAAGCGGGACCCTGCGAGCCCCGACCACACGCACCGGTTCGAGCTCTTCATGTACGGGCACGAGCTGGCCAACGCCTTCAGCGAGCTGAACGATCCGCTGGACCAGCGCGCGCGGTTCGAGGACCAGCTCCGCAAGCGCGAGGCCGGCGACGAGGAGGCCCACGCCTTCGACGAGGACTTCATCCGTGCCATCGAGACCGGCCTGCCGCCCACGGGGGGCATGGGGATCGGCATCGACCGCGTCGTGATGTTCCTGACGGGCGCACGCTCCATCAGGGACGTCATCCTGTTCCCGGCCATGAGGCCCAAGGCCTGACATGGACGCGGCCGCAGGGAGGATCGCGGAGCTCTACGATCTCGTGGCCCGTCACGCACGGCTCTACTATGAGCTGGACGCGCCCCTGATCGCCGACGCGGAGT
>JAFXLR010000143.1 GCA_017531065.1 Bacilli bacterium | reverse complement strand
CCTTGTAAAGAAGTGGTCCGGCTTTTACGATTTAATAAATATAATGCACAGATGGCGTTTTCTCAACGCGTTCTATTATTAGAACTGACGAACAGCGAAATAAGGTACTAATTCAGGTTAAATAATGTTAATTCACGAAATCGAGAGAATCTAGCAACAAAGATGAAAAGGTCCAGGATTTCCTGGACCTTTTTTGTTTTTTATCGGTGATTCTTAGGAGATAAGAAGATCAGTCAAGGCAATCGTTAGTCCTTCATAGACATTGGAGTTGCCGTTAATTGAATCTTGGACGTAGTAATCAAGCTCAGTGGTGCAGTTGACGCTGATGGTGGTTCCGTTAAGAAGAGGATTCTTAAAGGTTACTGCGTCGCTTGTGAAACTGAACGAGGATGGTGCGGCAACATAATCAACCTCAATCTGAGCGTTAGCGCCTGGGTTTAAGGTGAAGGCAATAACATTGTCATTAACGTGATAATCTGTTCCTTCGGTTTTGGAAGAGCCATTGACCTTGACCGAATTGATTTCGTATGGGTTGGCAGATAATGTCACGTTCAAGGAGTCACCGGTCGCAGTGATGTGGTCGGTGAGAGTAACTGAATTGACGAAGTCCGTTCCGCTTGGAAGGGCAAATGTCTTATTTGAACCATTTCCAACTCCTTCAAGATCCTTGTCGACATTGTCTTTTGCAACCGAATACCAAGTACTTGGATCATCGGAGAAATACATGGTCATAAGGAAGTAAGCGGTTGAGCTAGCGTTGAATGGCGCTGAACACGGTTGATTGATTGCAGTGCCAGCGTTTGTAGTAGCCTCAACAGCGGTGAAGTAATCGTTTCCGACAACTCCCTGATGTGAGAAATAGGTATAGAGCTCAGATGAGGTTGGCTTGCTTGAGTAGACCTGTGAATAGACGTCTAAGGCTCTAGCAAGGGCAAATCCCTTCTTCGTCTCGTTTTCTTTATAGAAATAGGTAGAGCTAGCTTCAGAGATATATTTGCTAATTGTCACTTGGGAATTCGCGCTTCCTTGGATCTCAATCGCAAAGGTGAACGAATAACCAGGGGAAAACTCTAAAGCCTGCCTAGCGTTATCGTCAGCGACTAAGAAGAAGGAATCGTAGTCGTATGTCGCATTCTCATCGATGCGGCTGTCGTTTGATTTGTAGCCATCATAGGTACCTGCAACCTGATAGTTGAGTGTGCAGTATTTGAGGGCTGCGGTGGTGGATTCACCAGCAACACCAATATTGGCGAGGTTGACTGAAGCGGTGCTTCTCATCGCAAACCAAGCGAAAACTCCCCCTCCAGCTGCCGTTAACGCAACCAAAGAGGCAAAGGAGATGATTAATGCGGTTCTAAGTGTTCTTCTCTTCTTTTCCATAATTATCACCATGGGGTTGGGACGCCGGCGACCATATGCCAGTGATCGATATCGCCAGGGACATCGCTTTCACCTTCATACCGAGTATAAACCTTTAAACCATTGGTAGAGCTGTTGTAATTCCATCCCGCAGGATACCTTGCGTTGGTTCCGGTTTGGTTGTCAACATATGTGCTCTCGCTGTCCATCAAAAAGATTTCTGTTGCGCCATCACAACCATTGAAAGCGCTCTTGCTTCCTGTACTGGTGCTACCGAAAGTAACGCCCGTTCCAACAACCACCCCTCCATTTTTCAAGCTTGTGCACTTGTTAAAAACATTCTCGCCCACATAGCTTCCATTCGGAATGGTGATGCTCTGCAAACGGTTACAACCACTGAAAGCAGAGTTATTGAAAGTGGCAGAAGCGCCATTTGCGGCGAATGTAACTGAAGTAAGAGCGGTGCAACCGCTAAAAGAGGATGAGCCTAAGGAATTTGTTGTACCGTTAAAGGTTATAGAAGCAAGGGCTGTGCATCCATTGAAACAGTTGTTCCCTAATGTGTTTCCAGACGGACAGGTGAAAGTGACGGAAGTCAAACTCGAACACCCATTAAAAGTGTTCGTACCTAAATTTTTGGTAGCGCTGTTAAGGTTTAAGGTAGTTAATCCGGTACAGCCTTGGAAAGCGCCACTATTGCTAAATGAGGTTAATTTTTCTGAAGTTGTAACCTCTGTAATTTTTTTGCAATTCTGAAAGCATTGCTCCCCTATTGAGCTGAGTTTTGGAATGTCTGTGAAATTAAGGTGCGAAGATGGTGTGGTATCCCCTAGAGCATCTCCTCTATCAACCGATATTGTATCGAGGCTCTCACAGCCATAAAAAGACCATTTGCCAAGGCTAGTTAAGCTATTAGGAAGCTCGACTGTTTTCAGTTTGCTACTTCCGTAAAAAGCGCTTTGTCCGATGGATGTACATTGTGGAACGGTTTTAGGATCGTTATCTACGGCGTTTGGATATTGGGATATGCCACCGAATCTCACAGATTCAAGGTCGCTTTTGCCTGAGCGTCCCGCTAAATCAACCGCGTTTCCGATTGTGTCAAGGAAGTTGTTGCTGATGCCTTTCAAAGTGTAGGGGAAAAGTACGTTTTTGACTTTGCGTCCCCCACGGAGAGCGCCCGCTACCATTTCCGTTGTGCCCCATTCAATTTCGAATGATGTTTTGCCTTCGGCTCCTTCAAGCAATTTCTTACTGTTTGTGTGCGTAATAGCGCCGCTGCCAGCTCCGCCTGAGAAGGTTGGGTTAGCTGTTCCCACGCCATAAAGTTCCAATACAGAGAGTTCAAAACACCCCATGAATGGGAAATGGTAATATGAGGAATTTGTATCTGGCGTGCCGTTTCCTGTCACACTACCGAATGTAGTCAAACAGTTAGGGATCTTTGCTGCTGTTATGGCCGAAAAGACGAACGCCTTTCTGCCGATGAATGTAAGGCCCTCAGGGAATTTACCATCTCCTAAAAGCGCCCCGCTACTGTTGTTCCAAATCTTAGCTTTGTCATCTGACGAATCCGTGAGTCCGGTGTTCTTGTAACTTTTTACGGTCGTGAATGAAACAAAAGCCATCGCAATATCAGAAATGGTTGTTATGGAATTCGGAAGATAAATCTCCTTCATAGTCCAGAAGTTTTCGCCCGCCTTCCAATACTTGTGTGCGTTGGTGTTTTTGTAATCTTTGTTAGACTGAGGGCCGCATCCTCTAGGATGCATATCTGAACAGTTGAATTGAATGGCTAAAGCCGCTTTTCCTATCGTCTTAACGTCTAACCAGTTTGCGCCGTCGTCGAACGTTACCTGATAAGGAATCATAAATTTGAAATGCCCGTCGCCACTAGGGACTGCATATTCCGAATCGTAAGCTCCGGCAGCGTATACTCCGCCTTCAGCGCCGCCGCCGCGCCGCAGAAGGCGCTGACGCCGGGGCAGACGTCGTATTCGATGCCCAGCCGGTCCAATTCGTCGAACTGCTCCCGAACCGCCCCATAGATGCTGGAATCGCCGGTGTGCAGCCGCACGGTGGTCTTCCCCGCCGCCTCCGCCGTCTGGATGATCCCAATCACCTGTTCCAGCGTCAGATAGGCGCTGTCGTGGATCTCACAATCCGCCTTCGCGTATTTCAGCAGCTCCGGGTTCACCAGCGACCCGGCCCAGATGATCACGTCCGCCTCGCTCAGCAGTCGCGCCCCCCGGACGGTGATCAGGTCCGCCGCGCCGCTGCCGGCCCCCACAAAATGTACCAT
>JAFXLR010000142.1 GCA_017531065.1 Bacilli bacterium | reverse complement strand
GTCACGACGCGCTGCATGAAGCCAAAATGGGCGATCCTCATGGCTGCGTTAGGCAACCTTCTTGGCACATTGGCAGCAGGCTTCCTAGCCTCTGTTCTCCCTTTGGGAGATGTCTCTAAAACTGTTGCTGGAATCGTCCAGTTTAACGCTTTGAGTGGCATTACCCTCAACCAGATGTTCATCGCGATCGCTTTCGGTTTACTTGCGAACGTCATCCTTTCCCTTATCTGCACTTACTTCGGTTTCCCATCCTCGCAAAGCAACGCTTTGGTGGGTGGCTTAACCGGTTCCGCTATCGGCCTTGCCGCCATCTCTGGCTCAACCAATTGGTTTGAGGCCGTTTCCCTTAACAGCTGGATCAAGGTCTTGATTGGCTTCTTCGGTTCCATCCTCGTCGGATTTATCCTCGGCTATGGAATCGTTTGGCTCATCGTTCTTATCTGCAGGAAGCTCACCCGTGGTTCAACCAGCCGCTTCTTCAAGAGAGGCCAGGTTGTTGCTAGCGCCCTCATGTCCTTAGCCCACGGCCTTCAAGACGGTGCCAAGTTCCTTGGTGTCTTCATGGTTATCGCCGTCATGCTTAAGGTTGGCGGAGCGGGATACGTCCCAGCTGATTTCAACGCCATGCAGGGCATGTGGTGGATCGTTCTTCCTGTCGCAGCCGTCATCTTCGGCGGCACCCTCATGGGTGGAAAATCCATCATCAAAACGATGGGCTCCGGAATGGCTAAACTTCATAAATATCAGGGATTTGCCACGGATATTGCAGCTGGCGTTGGTTTAATTGCCGCTACAGTATTCGGCCTTCCTATCTCTAGCGGCACTATCAAAGCGACCGCTATTTTGGGTGTTGGAGCCCAACGCAATCCTCGCCGCGTTAGGTGGGGGAAAGCTGGCCAGATGGTCCTCTCATGGATCGCTATTTTCCCTGGCACGGCCATTATCGGATTTGGTTTGACCGCTCTCTTCGCGGCCATCTTCCATTAAACAAAGGAGTAACAAAATGGCAAAAAAAGCTCAGTCCAATTACTACTTCGACTCATTCCCAGAACTTGCTCATTTCTCAGTTGAATGTGGTGAGCACATTCTTGAATTCATGAAGAACTTCGATCATGAGAAACTTTGGGAAATCAAAACTTCCGTCCATGAGATCGAGCACGCCGCAGACAAGAAAAAGCATGCGACAACCGAAAAGCTCATGGAGGAATTCATCACCCCAATCGATAGAGAAGACATCCTATCCCTTCTTACCATGATCGATGACATCACCGACGCTGTTGAAGAGCTATCTCTTAAGCTCTATCTATATGACTTCAAAGAGCTTCCACCTGATGCTATACCATTTATGGAACTCACCCTTAAGTCGCTTAGGGCCACCGAAGAAGCTCTTAAATGCTTCCCTCACTTCCTTGATAAAGAAGTCATCTTCCCGGTTCTTAAGAACGTTATCCGTTTAGAGGAAGATAGCGATACTGAATACATCAGCGATGTATCCGCACTCTATCGCCGTACAGATCTCGATGCCTTGACCATCTACAAACACGAAGCCTTCTATACGATGCTTGAAGAGATGTCCGACAAGTGCCGTGAGGTCTGCCGTTTCATTCAGACAATCATCTACAAGAACATCTAAAACCGATTGGAAAACGCCCCTAATATTGTTTAGGGGCTTTTTGTTGCGCTCCACCCTTTCGCAGTTCACAATAATAAAGAAGACTTGCTTAGCAAGCAGCTTGAATCACTGGTAGTAAATATGAATCGTTTTTTACGTTGGATTAATGTCCAAGCATATAAACACAATGGGCAACTACACCGCCAATGGAGCCCAGCTTATTTAGCTGAGGAAACCGACGAGTATTGGGCTTTATGCTCCAAATCTTCTTTGGTGACCGAATGCGATGGTCGCCGCTGGATGACCAATGAGCATGCCGTCTTCATTCTCTTCAAGAAGAAGTGGACCAATGTCATCGCAATGAAGAAGGCGAACGGCTATTGCTACTATGCAAACATCGCTAGCCCAACAATCCTTGATCAAGGCTTCCTCCGTTATATCGATTACGATCTCGATTTGAAACTCTTCCCTGACAAAGCCATCAAGGTTCTTGATGAGCAAGAGTTTGAGCACCATGCCGTCCTTTATGGTTATTCCGCTGACCTCAAGGCCGTTATCAAGAAAGCCGCTAAAGACATCCATTCATTGATGGAAGGCAAAAAGTTCCCATTCATTGATTCTGAAATCAGAAGAATCTACCAAAAATTCGTCGACCAGACTGGACCATTTATCGAGTCCTATCAGCCAAAGAACAAATAGTTACTATTTGGCTTAATCTTTAAAACCGAAAAAAAGAGCATATAATTTCTTCGCTCTGAGGTATCGGGCATGAAATTCACTTTTACATCTAATTCAAAGGAACAAACAAGAAAACTAGGCGCGGTCATCGCTCCTCTTTTCGTTCTTGCCGATGTTGTTTTGCTTGAAGGTGATTTAGGTGCTGGCAAGACCACTCTTGTAGGTGGAGTTGCCGAAGCTCTTAAGGTTAATGAGGACGTTATCTCCCCAACCTTCAACATCATGAAGTGCTATTTCAAAGGCACTCTCCCTCTCTACCATATCGATGCCTATCGCCTTGAAGGACAGAACATCGAGCTTGGCTTAGAGGAGTTCATCGAAGGCAATGGAGTCACCTTCATTGAGTGGCCTCAATACATTGAGCCTCTTTGGCCAGATGAATATCTTGTTATTTCTTTAAGCCACAAAGGTGGAGATGCCCGTGAGATCACTATCGAGAGCAACTGCCCACGTTTAGACAAAATCGTCGAAGCAGTGAAGGAGGCATTCTAATGGTTTCCTTGCTTTTAGATACCAGCAACACCAACCTTTCAATCGGTTTGGCCAAAGATCACAAAGTCATCGATGAGGTGACTTATGAAGCTTGGCAGAAACAATCCGAATATTTGGTTAACGAACTCGACATTCTTCTCAAGAAGAACAACTTAACGAGGAACGATATTGAGAAAGTCATCGCTGCAAAAGGGCCAGGTTCATATACCGGAGTCCGTATCGCTTTGACCGTCGCAAAGGTCTCTGCGTTTGCTTTGAACGTTCCTCTCTATCTCGTCTCAAGCCTTGAAGCTTTGAAGGATGAGAATGAGCCATCAATCTGTCTTATGAACGCCAGAAGC
>JAFXLR010000141.1 GCA_017531065.1 Bacilli bacterium | reverse complement strand
GATTGCTACACCAAAGACTACCCAGACGGACTCGCCCTCCTCGATAAGGACAACAACTGCGCCGTTCTCCTTGGCATGCGCTACTTCGGCGAGCACAAGAAAGGCACCCTTACCCTTGGCTGGACCGTTGCCAATAGACACGGCTACACAAGCTGCCACGGCGGCCAGAAGAGATTCAACCTCGAAGGTGGCAAACAGAAAGTCATCTCCGTCTTCGGTCTTTCCGGTTCTGGTAAGTCCACCATCACCTTAAGTGACCACGGCGGACGTTTCGACACCACCGTCCTCCACGATGATGCTTTCATCATCAACAACACCGATGGTTCTTCCATCTCCCTTGAGCCTTCATATTTCGACAAGACTGCTGACTACCCTCTCACCAGAGACCAGTCCAAGTACTTCCTTACCATCCAGAACGTCGGCGCCACCGTCGATAACGAAGGTAAGATCGTTCCAGTCACCGAAGATATCACCAATGGCAACGGCCGTACCGTTAAGTCCATCTTTGCCACTCCAAACCGTGAGTTTGAGTTCAAAGAGCCAACCAACGCCATCTTCTGGATCATGAAGGATCCAACCCTTCCTCCAGTCGTCAAGGTCAAGGACCCAGCCCTTGCTTCCGTCATGGGCGCTACCCTTGCTACCAAGCGTAGCTCCGCTGAGTATATCCCAGGACAAGATCCAAACCAGCTTGTCATCGTTCCTTATGCCAACCCATTCAGACTCTATGAGCTTGGCAAGGATTACGCTTCCTTCAAATCCCTCTTCGAGAACAAGAAGCTCGGCATCGATTGCTACATCATCAACACCGGTTCCTTCCTCGAGAAGAAAGTCAAACCAGCCGACACCCTTGGCTTAATCGAAGACATCGTCCTTGAGAAAGCTAAGTTCGTCCCATTTGGCCCATTCTCCTCCCTTGAGTACTACCCACTCGAAGGATTCGAAGTCCCATTCAAAGACCCAGAGTACCTCAAGCAGCTTGCCCTCCGTATGGAAGACAGACTCGAGTATGTCTCCACCCTTGATGACTTCAACAAGCTCCCACAGGATGCCATCGACGCCGTCAAAGTGGTTGTCGAAGAAGCCAAAAAAGCTGCCAAATAAGGAGACAACATGGCTTTAAAAATCGTCGAAACATCACTTAGGGACGGTCACCAGTCGCTTTTCGCGACCAGGATGAACACCGAAGAGGTCCTTTCCGTCCTTAAGGAGTTGGACGATGCCGGATATCATGCCATCGAAGTTTGGGGCGGCGCCACATTCGACGCCTGCATCCGCTTCCTTAACGAAGATCCTTGGGAGAGACTCCGCAAAGCGAAGGCTCTTTGCAAGAAAACCAAGCTTCAGATGCTTTTCAGAGGACAAAACATCCTCGGATACCGTCACTACGCCGATGACGTAGTTGAGAAATTCGTCCAGAAATCAATCGAAAACGGCATTGACATCATCCGTATTTTCGATGCCCTCAATGACATCAGAAACCTCGAATGCGCCGTCAAAGCCACGAAAAAATATGGCGGAGAGTGCCAGATCGCTTTGAGCTACACCACTTCTCCTGTTCACACCATCGAATACTATGTCGACCTTGCTAAGCAGGTTGAGGCCCTCGGAGCCGATTCCCTTTGCATCAAAGACATGGCCGGCGTCCTTCTCCCGGGTGATGCCTATCAGCTCATCAAGGAACTCAAGAAGAACACCAAGCTCCCAATCGAGCTTCATACCCACTGCACCGGCGGCATCGCTGAGATGACCATCCAGAAAGCCATCGAAGCTGGAGTCGACATCGTCGACACCGCTTTGAGCCCACTTGCTGGCGGCACTTCCCAACCATGCACCGAATCCCTTAACTTCGCCCTCAAGGGAACCAAATACGATCCAAAGCTCAACCTCGACTGCCTTAATAAAGGCGCTGCCGCTTTAAGCAAGATCAGAGCGAAGTACCTTGAGAATGGACTTCTCAATCCAAAAGTCCTTTCCTTCAATCCAAACATCCTCAAATACCAGGTTCCTGGCGGAATGCTTTCTAACCTCATCTCCCAGCTCAAGCAGCAAAACGCTTCCGACAAGCTCGAAGATGTCCTTAAGGAAGTCCCAAATGTCAGGAAAGACCTTGGCTACCCGCCTCTTGTCACCCCTCTTTCCCAGATGGTTGGCACCCAGGCCGTCATGAACGTCATCTCCGGCGAACGCTACAAACTCGTTCCGAAAGAGATCAAAGACTATCTCCATGGCAAGTATGGCAAGGCTCCTGCTCCAATCAACGAAGAGGTCAAAAAGAAGATCATCGGGGACGATGAGGTTATCACCTGCCGTCCAGCCGATCTCCTTGCTCCTGAATTCGAAGAGCTCAAAGAGAAGTACAAAGACATCGCAAAATGCGATGAAGATGTCCTCTCCATTGCTCTTTTCGAGAAAAACGCCCTCGAGTTCCTTGGCAAGAAATATGGTCCAAAAGATGATGAAGTTGAGGAATTCAATGTCGTATTAGGAGGTAACAACTAATGTATTTGCCTGTTTATGACACAATCAGCAAAGACACCACCATCACCGTTGGCGAAGGAGCCCTTTATAGCGTCCTTGCCATCGCCATGGTCTTTGCCATCCTCTTAATCATCATCGGCGTCACTTACCTTGTCTTCAAACTCACTGGCTTATTCGACCTCAAGAAAGAGCTTGATGCAGCCAAGAAAGCCAAAGAAAGTGCATCTGCTCCTGCTCCAAGCGGAGAAGTCACCATCAAGGACGATGACATGATGGCCGCAGTCCTTGTCGCCACCATCGATTACCGCCTCACCCATAAGAGCGACGTTCGCGTCGTTTCTGTTAAAGAAATCAATTAAGGAAGGTTTGTTATGAAAATCTACAAAGTCAAAGTCAACGGCAAACTCTACGAGGTCGAACTCGAAGAGGTCAAAGAGAGCGCTGGTTCAATCGCTGCTCCAGCCGCCGCTCCTGCTGCCACCCCAGCCGCTGCTCCAGTCGCTGGCGGAACCAAAGTCCCAGCTCCTATGGCTGGCAAGATCCTTGATATCAAAGTCGCTACCGGCGCTAAAGTCGCCAAAGGCGATACCATTGCTATCCTTGAAGCCATGAAGCTTGAGAACGAGATCAAGTCACCAGCTGCTGGCACCGTCAAAGCCATCTGCGTCCAGAAAGGCGCCATGGTCAATAACGGCGACGCCCTCATCGTCTTGGAGTAATTATGTGGGACCTGATCCTCGAATTCCTAAATTCGACAGGCATCGTTAACTTCTTCAAAGGCGATGGCTGGATGAACCTCATCATGATTGGTGTGGGTGCATTCTTCCTTTTCCTCGCCATCAAGAAGAAATACGAACCTTATCTTCTCATCCCGATTGCTGTCGGCATGATCCTCGTCAACATCTTCCCGGCTATCTACATAACCTATAACGCTGATGGAAGCATTGCAGAAAGAGGTCTTTTAGGCTATCTCCATTTGGGCGTTGAGTGCGAGCTTTATCCATGCCTTATCTTCATCGGCATCGGTGCGACCACTGATTTCGGTCCTCTTATTGCAAATAAGAAGACCATGATTCTCGGTGCTGCCGCCCAGATCGGTATTTTCGCTGCCTTCCTTGGCGCGATCGCCCTTTCTGGCATCTGGCCAAACGTCTTCGACTTCACTGTTGGAGATGCTGCCGGTATCGGTATCATCGGTGGAGCCGATGGCCCAACCGCCATTCTCGTGAGCAACAAGCTTGCTAGGCCGGAATTAACAGCTGGCATCGCCCTTGCTGCTTATAGCTACATGGCCCTTGTTCCAGTCATCTTCCCTCCAATCATCAAACTTGTGACCACCAAGAAAGAGAGATCCATCAAGATGGAGACCCTCCGTGAAGTGAGCAAGAGCGAGAAGATCCTTTTCCCGATCATCGTCACTCTCGTCTGCTGCATCCTCGTCCCAAGCTGCACCCCACTTATCGGCTGCTTGATGTTTGGTAACCTCATCAAAGAGACAGGCGTCGTTCCGAATCTCGTTCACACCGCTTCGAACGCCTTGCTTTATATCTGCACCATCCTTCTTGGACTCTCCGTTGGCACCACCGCCATCGGAACAACCTTCCTCCAGCCAAAGACCATCATGATCTTTGTCCTTGGCATCTTAGCCTTCATCATCGCGGCCATCTTCGGTCTCCTTGGCGGCAAGATCATGTGTCTTGTAACGAAGGGCAAGGTCAACCCAATGATCGGTGCTGCTGGCGTCTATGCCGTTCCTATGGCGGCCCGTG
>JAFXLR010000140.1 GCA_017531065.1 Bacilli bacterium | reverse complement strand
CTGCTTGAAGGAAATGCGATTTAGTAATAGGATATTCAGGCGCGAAAGCGTAATGGACCGTTAGCTCAGTTGGTAGAGCAGCTGACTCTTAATCAGCGGGTCGCGGGTTCGAGTCCCTCAGGGATCACCAAAACGAAAGAATGCCTGTCTTGGATTGAGACAGGCTTTTTCTTTAGAAAAACATCCATAGTGGTGGGGGACCCATTAATTTATAAATTCGGTTAGCGCATACACGCGCATGTAGACAGCGCGGAAAAGCGCTTTTTGGACCAAATTTTTCATTCTCTTGAATAAACTTTCAGTTTAATCAATGTTAAAAAATGTCAATTGAAGCAAATTAATTGTCCAACCATATTGAAAATATATTTGAAAGGTTTTAACATAAAGCAGGCATAATACTGGTTACATATAGACTGAACCTTTTTATACCTGTTTTGCAAACTAGATTTAATTCTAATTATTGAAAGGAGCATTAATCTATGAAGCATTCAAAATTCTTAGGCGTATTGGCTGCAACCTTATGCCTAGGGTTAGGAGCGTTAGCTTCCTGTACTGGTGACGGCCAACCAGACACTAGCACCTCCGAAAACCACAAGCACAAAGCTGCCGAAGGCGCCGAGTGGAAAGCCGACGATAACAATCACTGGCACGAATGTGAGGCTGGCGATGGCGGTATAGTCGACAAAGCCAAACACACCGCTGATGAGACCAAGACCAAAGTCATCAAAGCGGCTACCTGCACCGATGCTGGCTCTGCAGAAGAGACCTGCAAAGTCTGCGGTAAGAAATATACCGTGACCATCAAGGCCACTGGCCACACCTACGAGAAGGGTGAAGATGGCAAAGACAAGGTCACCTGGACCAAAGAAGCTACCTGCACCGAAGGCGGCGAAGGCACCAAAGAGTGCACCGTCTGCCACGAAAAGACTGCTGTTACCGCCGAGCCTCTAGGCCACGTTTATGAACAAGAGAACGGCGAAGACAAGGTCACCTGGACCAAAGAAGCCACTTGTACCGAAGCTGGTGTTGGTGAAAAAGAGTGCACCCGCTGCCACGAAAAAGAGACTGTCACCAAAGAAGCTCTTGGCCACGATATCCACTTAGCGGAATCTGAAGGCGAGCCAGAAGCTGGCAAAGCCAAAGTTCGTATGTACGAATGCAGCCGCTGTGATGTTTCCTACTTCGGCTTCAAAGCTACCGAAGTCACCGAGGCTTCCCGCGGCCACTTAACCTTCACCGGTACTGGTGAAGATGCTGGCGCTTCCTTCTGGGGACGTCCAATCGGCAACGCTATTGCCTTAGATGAAAACGGAACCTCCGTCAACCAGCAGGGTGACGAATGTGTCTATGACGTCGATGAGACCGGCGACTTCTTCGAGTATGTCTTCGATCTTACCGCTGAACAGGTTGCCTCTATTGGCAAATGCAGACTTTACTGCGAAGCCAGCGCCGCTAACTACCTCTCCGGCGACTTCTGGGGACGTGATCAGCAAGGCACTGACTGGACCCGTGGTTACTACATCGATGGTGCTGATGAGCACGTCGAGAAAGATGCTGATGGCAATGATGTCATGATCCAGGACAACACAACTGCTTCCAGAGAAACTCCAAGCACTGCTGGTGTTCCAGAAACCCTTGAAGACGGCACCACTGCTAAGATGGTCAAGAAAGGCAAAGCCATCACTGACGCCCGTTACATCCTTTATGTTGACGGCGAAGTCAAAGCCTTCGGATCCATGACCGATATCCCAGCCACTGTTAGAAATGGCACCCAGAAAGATACCTACGTCATGCCATACACCTTCGAATCCCTCAAGGTTGGTGAAAACAGAATCAGCTTACGTATGGCTGGTGGTTACAGATCCACCTTCTACAACTTCACCTTCAGACACGTTGAAGATGCCGAACCAGCCGCTCCAGCTCACGTTCACGAATGGGGCACTGAGACTCCTGTCGCTGCCAAAGGCGATGGCTATGTCGGCTACAAAACCGCTACCTGCGCTGCTGACACCGCCAAAGAGATCAAAATCCGTGCTTTAGATGGCACCTTTGCCACCGGTTCCTCCAATAAGGATGGAACCCCAGCCGGCTACATGAAGCTCAACGGCAACGGCAATAGCATCAGCTACAAGTTCGATTGGGACGGAGCCGCCACAACCGCCAAGCTCTATCAGTTTGGTTTCATGGATGGCTGGCGCAGCAACAGCGGCAAAGGATACACCAGCGTTGGTTCAAGCGGAGCCCTTGGCGCCAGCGGTGCTAACTTCAGCGTTACCTGGAATAATGCCGATGTCGCTATCGACGCAACTGCCTTATCCTCCACTTTCGCTCAGCTTCTTGCCGACGCCACCGTCGACGCTGGAGACAACAACTCCAAAGCTGGCCCATGCTTAATTGGCGAAGTTTCCTTAGCTCACGGTGACAACACCTTCAGCTTCATCAGAAACACCAGCTACAACTTAGCTGTCAGCGATTTCGTCCTCGTCATCGAATAATCAATATTCCCTGATTTCAGGAAAAGTTAAAATGACGGGCCCCATAAAACGGGCTCGTTTTTTTGTGCCTTCAATCTTCTTTCTAGGAAGGACGATATTCGTTAGAATATTTTTATGGCTGAAGTAGACGAAGTCCTAAACAGCGAGATCAACCCTTCTTGCGTTAATGAAATGAATCAAGACATTCAGAAGACTGAATGGGCGAAGATTCATCTTTTCGGCGCTTATTCGAGAGGCGATTACACCAAAGTCGTCCATAGAATCGGTCTTGCTCTTATCGGAGGCACAGGAATCGCCATCTTAACGAGCGCAGCCGCCATCTCCCTAATGGATAAGATGGACGCCGTTAAACCCGTCTTTACAGGGTTATATGAAGGAAAGGTTGCCAAAGTAGAAGACAATCTTCTTCATTACGGTTTCGATGTTGAATATAAAATCAACACGACTATCTCTGTCGAGCTAAGCCAAAAGAACCAAAAGCTAGCCAAAAAGGAATATACCTGCGAATTCGTAGAGGATAACGAAAACCATATGGAAATAGCAGGGGACTTCTCTCTTGTGGCTGGCCGATACGATTTACGCGTATACGCAGATTTCAGTTATGGAAAGACGCTTATGATCACCTATAGTGGATTCATGGAGGAATAAGAAATGGTAGAAAACAAGAAAAAGGCTTCTTCAATTAGAAAGAAGAAAGTGGAAAAAGAATATCGTGACGAGCTCACGAAGATCTTCCTTCGCACCGAGAAAAGCTCACCAAGGAACTTAGTTCCATCTTGGAAGGATCTTAGCCTCCAAAAGAAGATCTCAGTTATCTTGTCTTGGGTTCTCTTCGTCGGTGCGGTCGTCATGATCGTCCTCGTCAACCTCGCCCATAAGAATTGGCCAGAGTCCTGGCTCAATTACGTTGATCAAATAGGGGAGAACGGCTATGAACGCGCTGGAGAGGCGTGGTTCAAAGTCATTCAATCCCTCTACATGGCTTTCTTCGTCTATGGCGTCAGTAAGCTTGTGAGAACCATCCTTTCCCTCATCTTCATGAAGGCCAATAACAAAACGGTCACGATCGTGAGATTCATCAATAGCACTATCAGATACTTGGCCGCCTTCGTTGTCGTCTTCGTCATCCTTGCCGTTATTGGCGTTGATATGACGACCATCTTAGCCTCTGCTGGCATCCTCGCTCTTGTCATAGGCCTTGGTGCCCAGACCCTCATCGCTGACATCATCGCCGGCCTTTCTATCGTCTTCGAAGAGCAATTCGATGTCGGTGACATCGTCGTCGTCGATGGCTTTAGGGGAGTCGTCTATGAGATTGGCTTAGCCACGACCAAAGTCGTTGATTTCTCTGGCAACCTCAAATCCATCCGTAACAGCCAAATCAACACCGTCATCAACCAATCACATGACCTTAGCAGCGCGATATCCTATTGCAGCGTCGATTATAATAGCGACCTCGCTTACGTCCGAAAGGTCGTTGAGGAAGATTTGCTCAAAGAATTCAAGAACGCCATCCCAGCGATTGTCGGAGAGCCGAAATACCTCGGTGTCAGTGAGCTTGAGGACAGCGGCATCCAGCTTATGTTCCTTGCCAAATGCAGCGAGGAAGATAGGTTCTCCACCCAGCGAGCGATGAATGAGATCGCTATCACCGTTCTTACCAAAGCCGGTATCGAGATTCCATTCCCACAGGTTGTCGTTTCCCAAAGAAAAGGAAAATAAGTGGGATTTGCCAGTTATTTTTCAAAAAAAACATATAAAAAAGAGGCCCAATTTGCAGGGCCTCTTTCCATAGGAGACTATTCTGTGATCTTATTAGCCGCGATAACCTGGTCTTTAAGGTATTCAGGAACTTCTTCGTAGTTATAGAACTCACGGTTGAAGTAACCATTAGCCTGGGTCAAGGACTTAAGCTGGGTCGCGTAGTCAACGATTTCGGCTTCTGGGACGTAGGCCTCGATGACTTGCGAGCCATCTTCCTCTTCCATACCTTGGATTCTTGCACGTCTCGTGGATAAGTCAGAGATGATGTTACCAGTGTACTTCGGATCGCAGTTGACTTTGATCTTCATGATTGGCTCTAAGATGATTGGCTTACACTTCTCGTAAGCGGCCTTGAAAGCAAGGATAGCGGCCATACGGAAGGCTTGTTCGTTCGAGTCTACTGGATGGTATTTACCATCGGTAAGGACACCCTTAACACCGATGACTGGGAAACCAGCAAGTGGTCCGCTTTGAAGGGCTTCGAAGAAACCTTTCTCAACGGCAGGGAAGTAGTTCTTTGGAACTGCGCCGCCGAAGACTTCTTCAGCGAAGGTGTTCTCTTTGGCTGGCTGGAAGCGCATCGTGACGACGCCATAGAAGCCGCTTCCGCCAGATTGCTTGACGTATCTGCCTTCAGCTTCGCCTGCACCTTTGATGGACTCACGATAGACGACTTTCATCGGGCTTGTCTTAAGCTCGACTTTGTAGATGTCTTTGAGTTTCTGGATGACGAAGTCGACATGAGAAGAGGAGACGCCGCCAAGAAGGAGCTGTTTGGTCTCGTTATTACGGACGACTTCGACGCACGGGTCTTCAAGCTGGATCTTCTGAAGGGCTGGTCCAAGCTTCGCTTCGTTGGCTTTGTTCGTAAGCTCAATGGCTTTGAAGAGAACCGCGGAAGGATATTTGACCGGCTTATAGATGACGATGCTCTTTGGATCGCAAAGGGTCATGGTCGATTTGGCATCATCGAGTTTGGTGATGGCGCCGATATCGCCAGCGTTGATCTCGTTGACAGGGGTGAGGTCTTTGCCTTTGACGGCGAAGAGAGAGGAGACTTTCTGGGTCTCGCCATTCATATAGACGTCATCTCCGACCTTGATGGTGCCGGAATTCACTTTGATAAGCGAGATGGCGCCACGGTAGTCATCGACTAAGGTCTTGAAGATATAGGCGGACATTGGGGCCTTAATGTCAGTGGCTCTCTCAATTGGGTTACCTTTCTCATCCTGAGCTTCGATAGGTTTGAG
>JAFXLR010000139.1 GCA_017531065.1 Bacilli bacterium | reverse complement strand
CGGCGGCCACTTCTTCTTTTGAGAGCTCGCCTTCTAAGATATACACCTTAGCGGTTTTGATGATTGGCTTATCGATGACCGCCATGATCTGGATGCACTGGGCGGCGGAATCGGCTCTTTGGTCGAATTGGCCTGGGAGGTATTCGACGGCGAAGACTAAGCCTTTTGAAGCTGGGAGCTCAGTGTAGACATCATCAAGCTGAGGTTCGGAAAGGACGGTGCGGATGGCTTTCTCTAAGACTTTGGCGTCGATGTTCTCAAGGTCGTAGCGGTTAAGGATCCTAAGCGATTTGAGCCCTTTGATGCCAAGAAGGTTCTTGAATTCGCTATACAAAGCGTTCGCTTCATTCTGAAGACCTGGCTTTTTCTCTACGTAAACTCTATTGACCATTAGTCTCTCTCCTTTGCTTTGAGTGCTCTAGCGCCGATATCGTGGCGGTAGAAGCTATTATCGAAATGGATTTTGCTTACTTTTTCGTATGAGGCTTTGATGGCCTTCTCAAGCGATTCATCAATCGAGGTGACGCCTAAGACACGGCCACCGTTAGTAAGAAGCTTATCGCCATCGAGTTTGGCGCCTGCGAAATAGATGTCGTCTTTGACGTCTTTCTCGCAAGTGATCTCGAAGCCCTTCTCATAATGGGTTGGGTATCCTTTTGAGGCCATGATGACGCAGCATGCGGATTTATCGCTCCATTTGACCTCAGCCTTATCAAGCGTTCCATTTGTGGTTGCCATCATGATCGTGAGAAGGTCGCTTTCTAGAAGCGGGAGAACAACCTGGGCTTCTGGATCGCCGAAACGGCAATTATATTCGATGACCTTTGGCCCATCTTTGGTGAGCATAAGTCCAAAATAGAGACAGCCTTTGAAGGTTCTCCCTTCTTTGTTCATCGCTTCGATCGTTGGAAGGAAGATCTTCTCCATGCATTCTTTAGCGACTTCTTCGGTGTAATAAGGGTTTGGGGCGATTGTGCCCATGCCGCCGGTATTGAGCCCCTCATCGTTATCAAGAGCGCGTTTGTGGTCCATGCTCGAAATCATTGGCTTAAGGGTTTTGCCATCAGTGAAGGAAAGGACGGAAACCTCTGGTCCTTCAAGGAATTCTTCAATGACGATATGGTCGCCTGAAGCGCCGAAACGGTGATCGCTCATGGCGGAGATGACAGCCTCTTTGGCCTCTTCTCTACTCATAGCGATGACGACACCCTTACCAAGAGCGAGGCCATCGGCTTTGACAACCGTTGGGATTGGGCAGGTTTTGACATATTCAAGAGCCTTATTGACGTCATCAAAGACCTCATAGGCCGCTGTTGGGATGCCATATTTCTTCATTAAGTCCTTGGAGAAGACTTTGCTACCTTCGATGATGGCGGCGTTCTTTCTTGGGCCAAAGCAAGGAATGCCTTCCTTTTCAAGCGCATCGACCATGCCTAAGACAAGCGGGTCATCTGGGGTGACGACGACATAGTCGACCTTATTTGCCTTTGCGAAAGAGACGACTCCTTCGATATCGGTTGCCGAGCCGCTAACCAAAACCGCGTCATCCTTCATGCCTCCATTACCTGGATAGGCATAAATGGTCTCGACGTTTTTGTTCTCTTTGATTTTCTTGATGATGGCGTGTTCTCTGCCACCGCTTCCGACGACTAAGACTTTCATTGGTACTAGTGATGGAATAAACGCATGCCGGTGAAGGCCATGACCATATCGTATTTGTCAGCGCATTCGATGACGAGGTCATCTCTCACGGATCCGCCAGGTTCAGCGATGTAAGAGACGCCAGAGCGTTTGGCTCTTTCGATATTGTCGAAGAACGGGAAGAAAGCGTCACTGCCTAAAGAGACGCCGGTGATGGTAGAAAGATAGGCTTTCTGCTCTTCGCGGGTGAATCTTTCTGGCTGTTTGGTGAAGTATTTCTGCCAGATTCCGTCAGCGCAGACATCCTCTTCGTTCTGGTTGATGTAGCCATCGATGACGTTATCTCTGTCTGGACGTTTGATGGTTGGGAGGAATGGGAGGTTAAGGACCTTGTCATGCTGACGGAGGAAGAAGGTGTCAGCCTTGGTTCCGGCTAAGCGGGTGCAGTGAATTCTCGATTGCTGACCGGCACCAACGCCGATAGCCTGGCCTTTGTAGGCGTAGCAGACGGAATTGGATTGGGTGTATTTGAGGGTGATTAAAGCGATGATGAGATCCTGAACCGCGCTTTCTGGGAGGTTTTTGTTCTTGGTGACGATGTTAGAAAGGAGCTCGCGGTTGATCTTGAAGTTGTTTCTGCCCTGCTCGAAGGTGATGCCATAGACCTGCTTGGTTTCTCTTTCTTCTGGAACGTAGTTAGGGTCAATCTTAACGACGTTATAGGTGCCGTTTCTCTTGGCTTTGAGGACTTCGAGGGCCTCTGGTGAGTAGCTTGGGGCGATGATGCCGTCGCTGACTTCGCGTTTGACCATCAAAGCGGTCGTGAGGTCAACTTCGTCGCTGAAGGCGACCCAATCGCCGAAGGAGCACATTCTGTCGGTGCCTCTGGCTCTTGCGTAAGCGCAGGCAACAGGCGATTCGTCTAAGCCTTTGACGTCATCGACGAAGCAGGCCTTCTTGAGTTTCTCATCAAGAGGGAGGCCGATGGCGGCACTGGTTGGAGAGACATGCTTGAAGGAAGCGCAGGCGACGAATCCAAGGGCTTCTTTGAGCTCTTTGACGAGCTGGTATGAGTTAAAGGCATCAAGGAAGTTGATGTAGCCTGGACGGCCATTGAGGATCTCGATTGGGAGATCTTCGCCATT
>JAFXLR010000138.1 GCA_017531065.1 Bacilli bacterium | reverse complement strand
TTGACGGTATATGCAAGAACCGACAAGAAGGCTTTTGAGATCGTCGACATGGCGAATCTTTATAACGATGCCGAGTGGTCGAAATATGACGATAAGACAAAATTTAAGACCCAGATACTAATCGACGAAGATCCTGAAGAGCTCGAAAACGAGGAATACGAGATTGTCCTCACTGAGCTAGAGAAACGAAAAAAGCTCTTCATGGACACGAGAGCCTGAACTTTTCCTCGCTTTTGCTTATAGGTTAACCTATAAACATAAATTGTAACCAGTTTAACGACAAGCATGTCGTTTTACTTCGTGCGTCTTCGCGCGTAAAATATACGACGCGGTGCGAACCGCGATTCGAGGAGTAAAGATATGTCAGAAAAACAAATCGAAGAAAAGGGACCTATCACCGAAAGCTATCTCAAGAAGTTGAACGCTTTCTGGCGTACGGCCAATTACCTTTCCGCTGCCCAGCTTTATCTGTTGGACAACCCATTACTCAAACGCCCACTTACTGAGGCTGATGTTAAGAAGAAGATCGTCGGCCACTGGGGCACGGTTCCTGGACAGAACTTCGTCTTCTGCCACATGAACAGAGCCATCAAGAAATATGACCTTGACCTTATTCTCTTAAGCGGTCCAGGACATGGTGGCAACTTCTTCATCGCCAACGACTACATCGATGGCACTTATAGCGAGATCTACCCAAACATCTCCTTAGATGAAGATGGCTTAAGAAAATTATTCAAACAATTCTCCTTCCCAGGCGGTGTCCCAAGCCACTGCGCTCCTGAGACCCCTGGTTCAATCAACGAAGGCGGCGAGCTTGGCTATTCCATCGCCCATGGCTTCGGTGCCGTCTTTGATAACCCAGATTTGATTGCCGCTGTCATCGTTGGTGATGGCGAAGCTGAGACTGGTCCTCTCGCCACTTCCTGGCAGAGCAACAAGTTCCTCAACCCAATCACCGATGGTGCGGTTCTCCCAATCCTCCACCTCAACGGCTACAAAATCTCTAACCCAACCGTCCTTAGCCGCATCCCACATGATGAACTCGTCATGTATCTCCGCGGCATGGGCTGGGAACCATACTTCGTCGAAGGCGACGATCCAATGAAGATGCATAAAGCGATGGCCGAGGCCATCGACGCCTGCATCGAGAAGATCAAAGCCATTCAGAAGCACGCTAGAGAGAATAACGACCCAACTAGACCAATTTGGCCAATGATCGTCCTCCGCACACCAAAAGGATGGACCGGTCCAAAATTCGTCGATGGTAAGATGGTCGAAGGCTCCTTCCGCTCCCACCAAGTCCCTCTTCCAATGGACAAAGACGGACAGCTTGCCGAACTTGAGGCTTGGCTCCGTAGCTATAAGCCAGAGGAATTATTCGATTCCGAAGGACATATTCTCCCAGAGATCCGCGAATTAGCACCAAAAGGAAACGCCAGAATCGGCGCTAACCTCCACGCCAATGGCGGTCTTCTTCTCCGTGACCTCCGTATGCCAGATTTCCGTAAGTATGGCATCAAGGTCAAAGAACACGGCGCAAAAGAAGGCCAGGATATGATCGAACTTGGCGCTTTCGTCCGTGACATCATCACTTTGAACAAAGACGCGAGAAACTTCCGTGTCTTCGGACCAGATGAGACCCTTTCCAACCGTCTCAACCACATCTTCGAAGTAACCGACCGTCAATGGGATGCCGAGACTCTCCCAACCGATGAGTTCTTAGCCGCCGATGGCCGCGTCATCGACTCCATGCTCTCTGAACACCTTTGCGAAGGCTGGCTTGAAGGCTATCTCCTCACTGGACGTCATGGTTTCTTCGCTTCCTATGAGGCTTTCGCCCGTATCATCGACTCGATGGTCGCTCAGCACGCCAAATGGCTCAAGGTCTGCAACCAGCTTCCTTGGAGAGAGGAAATCGCTTCCCTTAACCTTATCCTTGCTTCCACCGTCTGGCAGCAAGACCATAACGGATTCACCCACCAAGACCCAGGCTTCATGGATCATATCGCCAACAAGAAAGCCGACGTCGTCCGCTTATATCTCCCACCGGATGCCAACTGCTTGCTTAGCACGATGGACCACTGCTTACGTAGTAAGAACTACGTCAACGTCATCATCGCTTCCAAGCATCCACGTCCACAATGGTTATCCATGGAAGAAGCCGTCAAGCACTGCACCGAAGGCATCTCCATCTGGGACTGGGCTTCTAATGACCAGGGTCAGGAACCAGACATCGTCTTAGCCTGCGCTGGAGAGACCCCAACCCTTGAGGCCCTTGCCGCCGCTGACATCATGCACAAGGAACTCCCAGACGTTAAGATCCGTTTCATCAACGTCGTCGACTTATTCAGACTTCAGCCAAAATCACTCCATAAGCACGGCCTTAGCGATGATCAGTTCGATATGCTCTTCACCAAAGACAAGCCTGTCATCTTCAACTTCCACGGCTATCCAACCCTCATCCATGAGCTTACCTATCGCCGTCACAACCATAACATCCACGTCCATGGCTACCACGAGGAAGGAACCATCACCACTCCATTCGACGTCCGCGTCCAGAATGAAGTCGACCGCTTCCACCTCGTTCAGTCGATGCTCCTTAAGTTACCAAACCTTGGCAACCGCGGCGCATACCTCTATCAGAAGATGAGCGACAAGCTCGTTGAGCATAAGCAATACATCCACGATAAAGGCATCGATCTCCCAGAGGTCGCTAACTGGAAGTGGCAAGGCAAATAATAACAATTGCTGAAATATTAAAAGGCTAGCCTTTTATGGGACTAGCCTTTTCTTTTCACCTAAATAGATCTGAGTGTGAGCCACTATAAAAGATCCTTCATCAAGCTGTCGACGCTTGAATGCCCTTTGTATTTCTCGGGATTCTTTTCCATTTGCTCCAATTCATCGAGGGCAAAAACAGTTTTGACGTTCGGTATGTCTGCTTTCAATTCGAAAGGAATGCTTTTGGTTCTAATCACTTGCTTGTAAAACAAATTGATGGCGGCCGTTGGGGTGATTCCAATATTGGCAAAAACGGCTTCGGCATTCTTTTTTATGTCGCTGTCGATTCTAATGTTGATATTGGCCATATGTTCTTCCTCCGTTCACGCTTATTGCAACACCCTGTGTTGTTAATGTCAATACGTTAACGTATTTAAAAAGCACTCAACCGAGTGCTTGTTAATATTTAGATTTTTATTCGATTTTGAGAACGCCATCCTCGAAGAATGGCATGTTGTCTCCTAAGAGGCATTCGTCATCCGAATAGAAAGAGACATCGACGACATCGTCTAAGTTCACTTTGTAGCGGCAAGGCCTGAACGTTCCTTCTTTAAGGATGAAATGACCTTCTTTGGTCTTCTTGAGGAAACAATTGTTCTTGAGGTCATAGAGATAGAGAGTCGAAGTATCATCGAAATATGGGTATTTCTCAATGAGGGAAAGGCCTTTGAAGTAATAAAGCGCCCTCTTACGGTGTTTGCCATGGTTCCTCGATTCGTCGAGGTTATCAAGAAGCTCAGCATGTTTGACGGCTCTAGCAATCTCGTTGCGCGCAGCTTCGTAAGTGTAGGCGATATATGGGGTGATTTTGTCGTGATCGAGATGAAGGAGCGCGCCAAGGACTTCCCTTGGGAAGCCATAGATCGAGAGCTTCTCGACTCTATATCTGCCATCATGCCCTTCAATCGCGTCATGGAGGAGAGCGGTGATAATCTCGTATTCGGTGGCGCAGGCCAAAGCGACTCTGATGATGTGATACATGTAGCACATTCCAGAGGCATCATGCTCGTTTTTATGGGCTTCAAGAGCGATTTCGAAAGCGTTCCTGATCATAGGAGTGTCCATGAGT
>JAFXLR010000137.1 GCA_017531065.1 Bacilli bacterium | reverse complement strand
TGAGCAGACCATCAAAGACAATTCCCGTCTCTTCAACGATATCAGCGAAGTCCCAACGCGCGCTGTCACAATGGGTTTAGCTTCCATCATGAAAGCCAAGAAGATCGTCCTCATCGCCACAGGCAAAAACAAAGCCAAAGCCGTCTATGGCCTTCTTAAGGGCCCAATGACCGAGGACATGCCTTGCTCCATCCTTCAGAAACATCCAGACTGCACCGTCTACGTCGACGAAGAAGCCTACTCTTTGGTTAAGTAAAACCAGACATTTTTACTTACAAAAGGGGACGGCCATCTACTACCGCCCCCTTTTCTCTTAATATGTATTCAATTTAGAAAGGAAGACCATCACCATGAAGTACATCGAAGAAGTAATCGAACAGGTCAAAAAAGATAACCCTGACCAACCTGAATTCCTCCAAGCCGTCAAAGAGGTCTTAGAGAGCTTAGAGCCAATCATCGCCATGAACGAAGAGAAATATAGAAGCCAAAAGCTTCTTGAGAAACTCGTCGTTCCAAATAACATCGTCAAATTCGATGTCAAATGGATGGATGACAACGGAGTGGAACAAACCAACAAAGGATACCGTGTCCAGTTCAACAACGCTGTCGGTGTCTATAAAGGCGGTCTCCGTTTCCATCCTTCCGTCAATCTTTCCATCCTTAAGTTCCTTGCCTTCGAGCAGTGCTTCAAGAACGCCTTGACCGGCTGCCCAATGGGCGGTGGCAAAGGCGGATCTGACTTCGATCCTAAAGGTAAGAGCGAAGCCGAGGTCAAACGTTTCTGCATCGCCTTCATGGATAAGCTCTATCCACATATCGGCGTTGGTGTTGATGTCCCTGCTGGCGATATTGGCGTCGGTGGAAGAGAGATCGGTTTCATGGCCGAGGAATATAAGAAACAGACCGGCACCTTAGGTGGTGTCCTTACTGGCAAACCTCTCTCCATGGGTGGATCCCTTTGCAGAACCGAGGCGACCGGTTATGGTCTTGTCTATTTCGCCGAAGAGATGCTTAAGAAGAGAAAAGATTCCTTCGAAGGAAAGACTGTTGTTGTTTCTGGTTCAGGAAACGTTGCTATCTACGCGATTCAGAAAGCCGAGCAGCTTGGTGCGAAAGTAGTGGGCTGCTGCGATTCATCTGGTTGGATCTATGACCAAGACGGAATCGATGTCGCTTTACTTAAAGAGATCAAAGAAGTGAAGAGAGAAAGACTTTCTTCATATGCTGCAAAGAGACCTTCTGCTGAATACCACGAAGGCAAAGGTGTTTATTCCATCAAGTGTGACATCTATATGCCATGCGCCACTCAGAATGAGCTTGATCTTGAAGGCGCTAAGCTCCTCGTCAAGAATGGATGCTTTGCCGTCTGCGAAGGCGCGAATATGCCAACAACTAGAGAAGCAACCGAATATCTCCTTGCTAACAAAGTCTTATTCACCCCAGGCAAAGCTTCCAATGCCGGCGGTGTCTCTTGCTCATACCTTGAGATGGTTCAGAATGCCGAGAACGAATCCTGGCCATTTGAGAAGGTCGACATGAAGCTCAAAGAGATCATGGTCAACATCTTCCATAATGTCGATGAGGCCGCTAAAGAGGTTGGACAGGAAGACAACTATGTCGTCGGTGCCAACATTGCTGGCTTCAAGATCATCTATGACGCCATGACCAAAAAAGGACTTCTCTAATTAGTAAAGAAAAATGAAATCCCCTGCAAAACCAGGGGATTTTTTTGACAAGCTAATCATAAAGCGGTATTACTTCGACACAATTAAAAGTGTTCTTGTCTACGATTGACTTCGCTCGCCAATCGTTTGGGAAGATGATGCCAATCGCGTTTTTGTGTTCTTCGATAGTGTATTTCTTAGCCAGTTGGCCATAGAGATCTATCAATGATTGCAATAGATATGGGTTTGGGAAAAAAGTGTACTGGTCTGTTCTACAACAATACAACTGGATTACCCTAAATTCAGACATCGAATTATCTAACCAGGTATCTGGCAATTCAAAATAATATTCTTTTGCAAATGGATTTATCGGTCCCGTAACGATGAAGTCCTGCTTTTTAATATATTCAGCAAGATTCACATGCCCAATGTGTCGGCTAAAAGATTCAGAAGATATGCAGCTCGGTTTGATGATAAGGCTTTTAATAAGGTGAATATAGTATCGCTCCTCGTCTTTCACGTATGAGAGCAAGTAGTGCTGTCCTTCGTAGCGGAAAACCTCGATTGGCGCGATGAGTAGATTCGCTTTGCGGATTCCGATGCGTTTTGCATCCTCGTCTTTTGGATTTAGGAAAACTATGTAATTTTCAATACCGACATTTAGATACTTCTTTTCCTTTTGAGCGGTCAGGATAATGCTGATTTTGCGAACGATGTCACGAGCTTCTCCTCGGTTTGGGCTATATTCCTTAAATTGGGAAAGGAACTCCTTTTCGTGCGTTGCCGCAATGTTGATCTCCCATGGCACCTCTACATACTTGCCCTTATTAAATGTTTTGAACGTATAGCCAAAGTATTGCTCAAGGTAATCTCTGTATTTTCTTATGGTGCGGCGCTCTATTTCGAGCCCATAGATGTTTTTCGCAATATCGACGACCTCAATATCTTTTAAAGGCTTTGCTCTAGAAGATTTATTCATATATATGTCTGCTATTACATAAAGCAGTGGCCACTTGTCGTTTTTGCCAAATTGGTTGGTTTTCAAATCAAGAGTTATCATCGGTATTTATTATAAACAAAGGCATAATAAAATGCCATAAGTCGTTAAATACGATTTCAGAAACCGTAAAATTCGAT
>JAFXLR010000136.1 GCA_017531065.1 Bacilli bacterium | reverse complement strand
GCCTCTAGGTCATATTGGTCCTCAAGCATCTCAAAAAAAGCATCCTTGATGGCCTTGTTCATTGAAATATCGTTTGCTTTCGCAAAACTATCAAGCGCTTTATATTCCGCATCGCTTAGTCTCACAGATAAAACGGCCATGTTATTCCTCCCCTACTTTTGTAGTCACTACAATTGTAGTCGCTTTGAGCCGATGAGAAAAGCCCCAATGTGGGGCTCGTTTCTTTTTAGGCTGCCACTTTCACTCCGGTGAAGGTCAAGGTCGACATATCGAGGGTGATGTTATAGGTCCCCTCCTCTTTGAATCTGTAATAGGACCTTGGCTCACCTTTGTATTCGTATTCGTAGAGTTCGATGGTCTCGCTTGAATAGGTGAATGGGAGTTTGTTCACGTGCTTGCCATAGAGATCAGGGACCTCAGTGTCATATTGACGTGTCGTATACTGGCAGGTGAAGAGATATGGATGGGTAGGGTCAACCACTGGATCGGTAAGACGGCTGTTTCCAATATTTTGTACGTAGAATGTTGAATGCTCTTTATCAGCAATCTCTCCACGTAAGACATAAGTCTTCTTGTTGAGGTAGAGATTCATCTTGCCATCGATGGTGCTATAGAAGGACTTATCTCTTTCAAGTGAGGTATAAAGAGCAAGGTCTTTCGAAGAGGAATCAATCGTCAGCTTATACATGCTGATATGGGTTGTCGTATCAACGATTGAGCAGCCTTTGCTGACATCGAATTCGACGTCCTTGCACTCAAGCTCATCAGGGTTTGACGCGCTTTGGGTCATAGAGATGTAGCTCTTGGTCTTACCGTTATAGAGGTCGGCGGTCTTGATTGGGAAATATTTAGGTTCGGTGATTTCGCTCTTATATGTGGCTGAGGCTTTCTTGGTCTCGACATTGAATTTGATCGTGTAGATGCCATCTTTGAGGACATTGATGCGAACATCAAGGCCACCATCTTTTTCCTCTTCAAGGCAGGTCTTGTCATAACCACTTTCTAAGGATGCCCAAAGGTATCTCACATCCTTGCTGACGAAATAGAAATAGTCCTTCTCATAGAAGTACATGTTGTCATAGACGCGGACATTAGAATCATTCTCATCGAGGTAGAAATACTGGTAATTGGTGAAGTAGCCGTTGCACTCAAGGCTCATGAGAACGTCTTCATCTGAGTAATATGTCTTGCCTTCTTCTTCATTGATATATTCCGAATAGTCTTGAACCGCAATCGAGGAAAGGTTCTCGTTGTAGTTGCGGTTAAGGGCTCCCCCGCCACCAAGACTTCCGCAAGCGGAAAGGAGTAACGTTGAAAGGGCAATGACACTTAAAGCGGTTTTCTTCATAAATAGACCTCGATTCTTATTCATGTATTTTACACTCAAAACATCGAGCCAAAAAGAAAAAATCCCCTACAAAAGGGGACTATTTTAATATAACGCTCAGAAACCTCTGGCTTTGAGATCCTCACAAAGGGAAGAATAGAAAGCGTATATGCGGTCCTTCTTCTTTTTCTTGGCCATGAAATCGAAGACATCGCTATGGGAGATGGAACCTTCTAGCATAAGCCCTTTGTAATCGCCGAATTTGGCGGATTCTTTGGTGACAAGGCCGTCAGATGGCTCACCTTTCTCGAAATGGTGACAGAAGGCAAGTGGGATACCGAGCACGAAATCGTCCCTGCTTCTTTCTAACGTCGCCGAATAACTCTGGCAGTAAATTCCACTTCCGACCTTGAGAATCACTTCTTCCACTGGATTCCAGGAAGCAAGCTGCTCAAGGGCTTTTAAGGAATTAGGATGCCTATCTCCAAGGATGCGGTACCAAAGGTTGACGAAGAAAGCCATGACGTGAAGCATCCAGCGAGGGAGTTTCATCATGCCTCTGGCGATTGGGGTGCCTTTATGAGGGGTGCAAAGAGTCGTCAGGCTAGCGATATGATCGGCCATACCTAGCTTTTCAATCATGTATTTGGCGTCTAAACCACCTTTTGAGTGGGCGACGATATTGACCTTGTCGACCCCGTATTCCTCTTCGAGTTTAAGGATTTCCTGTTTGAGGACTTCCGCGTTGTGCTCAATCGGGGCAAAAGACTCAATCTTGCTCCTAAAGACCTTGTGGCCTTGGATTTTGAGGATGCGCTCAATCTGGCCAAAAGGTTTCATGAAAATGCAGTCTCTCACCGCAAGACCATGAACAAGGATAATCGGATAACGGGTTTCCATAGGCTCGATAATAGCACTTTCACTAAGTGCGAGTAAATAGACCCGCCTACCCTACAAAAAGAAAAGAGCCCGATGGGCCCTTAACTTTTTTGTGGTTTTTAGAATAAGCCAGAGATGTTGCCATCTTCATCGACATCGATGCTATTGGCAGCAGGTACTTTTGGAAGACCAGGCATTGTCATGATCTCGCCGGTTAAGGCAACGATGAAGCCTGCGCCTGCGCTGACTTTGATGTTTCTGACGGTGACTTCGAAGTTCTCTGGAGCGCCAAGTTTGTTTTGGTCATCAGAGAAGGAGTATTGGGTCTTAGCAACGCAGATTGGGAGGTTTCTAAATCCGAGTTCCTCAAGTCTAGCGGCCTGCTTCTTGGCGGCTGGGGTAAGAACGACGCGGCTGCCATGGTAGATCTTCTTGACGATTTGGTCGAGTTTCTCCTCGATGGAGTTGTCGAGTTCATAGCTGAAGGTGAAGTTATTTGGCTCATCGCAAAGGCGGACGACTTCTTTCGCAAGTTCGATGCCACCATTGCCACCATCGGCCCAAACGGTCGAGAGCTTGACGTTGACGCCGAGTTCTTTGCACTTCTTCTCAACGAGCTCGATTTCAGCATCGGTGTCGGTTGGGAAGCGGTTGATCGCGACGACGCATGGGAGGTGATAGACGGACACAATGTTATCGATGTGTCTAAGAAGGTTTGGAAGGCCTTTTTCAAGGGCGACGAGATCTTCTTTGCCAAGTTCGGTCTTCTTTAAGCCACCGTGCATCTTAAGGGCTCTCACGGTTGCGACCATGACGACGCAGTCTGGTTTGAGGCCGGCTAAGCGGCATTTGATATCAAGGAACTTCTCAGCGCCAAGATCAGCACCGAATCCGGCTTCCGTGACGGTGTAGTCAGCAAGCGACATAGCCATGTTGGTAGCAGTGACGGAGTTGCAGCCATGAGCGATATTGGCGAATGGGCCACCATGGACGAAGCATGGGGTGCCTTCGAGGGTCTGAACGAGGTTTGGTTTGATGGCGTCTTTGAGAAGAGCGGTCATTGCACCGACGGCGTGGAGGTCTTTGGCGGTGACTGGTTTGTCGTCATAGGTGTAGGCGACGACCATTCTGCCGATTCTTTCCTTTAAGTCGTTGATTGAGGTGGCAAGGCAGAAGATGGCCATCATTTCGGTAGCGACGGTGATGTCGAATCCATCTTCTCTTGGGGTGCCATTGGCTTTTCCGCCAAGGCCATCGACGACGAATCTAAGCTGGCGGTCATTCATATCAAGGCATCTCTTGATGACGATTTTGCGGTTGTCGATGCCTAATGGGTTGCCTTGTTGGATTGAGTTATCGAGAAGAGCGCAGAGAAGGTTGTTGGCCGTGGTGATGGCGTGGAAGTCACCGGTGAAGTGAAGGTTGATGTCCTCCATTGGGACGACCTGAGCGTATCCACCGCCGGCAGCGCCGCCTTTGATGCCAAAGACCGGGCCAAGAGATGGTTCTCTTAAGGCTGCGATGGTGTTCTTGCCGATCTTTCTAAGACCGTCAGCAAGGCCGATGCTGGTTGTGGTTTTGCCTTCTCCAGCTGGGGTTGGGGTGATGGCGGTGACAAGGATGAGTTTTCCTTTCTTGCGTCCTTCTTTTAAGAGGGCGTAGTCGACCTTGGCTTTGTACTTGCCATAAGGTTCAAGGTACTTGTCGTCGACGCCGGCGAGTTTCGCGATGTCGAAGATGACCTTTTTCTCGCACTTTTGCGCGATTTCAATGTCTGTAAGCATTCTTTTTTTCCTCCTAAGAAATTTTATTTTTTATTTGAAGAACTCAACCGCGGACTTAAACATTTCCATGTCATATTCGCCGTAGACGTTCTTATATAATCCATTTCCGATACGTTCGCTGTGACCCATCTTGCCAAGGATCCTTCCATCGAAGGAAGTGATGCCTTCAACGGCTAAGACTGAGTTATTTGGGTTATAGCGGATATCGTCGGTTGCTTCGCCTTTAAGGTTAACATATTGCGTAGCAATTTGCCCATTTTTAGCAAGTTCCTTCACGAGCTCTTCGCTAGCAAAGAAGCGGCCTTCGCCATGGGAGATGGCAACGTTATAGACGTCGCCGACTTTGGTTCTTGCTAACCATGGTGATTTATTGGATGCGATTCTCGTTCCCACGATCTTGGATTGGTGTCTGGCAATCGTGTTGAAGGTAAGGGTTGGGCAAGACTCATCGGTATCCATGATCTTGCCATATGGGACAAGGCCAAGCTTGATTAAGGCCTGGAAGCCATTACAGATGCCAAGCATGAGGCCTTCTCTATTCTCAAGAAGGTCAGTGACGGCATTCTTGACCGCTTCGTTTCTGAAGAACGAGGTGATGAATTTGGCGGAACCGTCTGGTTCGTCACCACCGCTAAATCCGCCTGGGATGAAGATGATCTGGCTCTTCTTCACCTCTTCGGCGAAATCCATGATGGATTTGTTGAGGTTTTCGGTGTTGAGGTTATTGATGACGAAGATCTTAACTTTGGCTCCTGCATCCCTCATTGCCTTAGCGGAATCGTACTCACAGTTGGTTCCTGGGAAGACTGGGATAAGGACCTTCACTTCGTCATAGTGCTTCGAAGCGTGTGTCTTAGCCTCTCCTTTGTAAGAGAAGGATTCATAAATCTTGTTATCTTTCTTTTCGAGGGTTGGGTAAACGCTTTCGAGTTTGCCTTCGTATAAGGCATCGATGTCGCTGACCGCAACTTCTTCGTTTTGATAGGCGTATTTGGAGTCGCTAGTGACTTCGCCAACATAGAGGCCATCGAATTTTTCGTTACAGCGCGGTAGGCGGCGTTCTGCATACGGGCGGCGAAGGACTGCTTCAGGGGGTTGCCCAGAAGACCGATAAATTTGGTGTTGATATCGACTTTCATTTTTTTCCCTT
>JAFXLR010000135.1 GCA_017531065.1 Bacilli bacterium | reverse complement strand
GCTGGATCGGCTTGGAAAAGCTTCTTGAGTGCGTCATTGAACTGAACATCGTTCACAAGGATGTCGTTCAAGACCTTTTGGGCTAAATCAAATTCTTGCATGTTTTTCCTCCCAAAAATTAATGGTGGTGTTTATGTCCGCAGTGGCAATCGCCATCGTGACAGCAATGTTCTTCTTTCTCTTTGGCGTCTAAGGCTTCGAGTTCTTCCTCGTGCCCGGCAAAGGCATCGCCAAGAAAGATTTGTTCTTCGTCCTCGATATCAAGATCGGCACGGTCGAGCGGGTTGGCTTCGTCACCGTAATCCTCCTCATCGTCATAAGGCATGGCTTCTTCCTCTAGATGGCTTCTTTCGAGGAAGCGAGGATATTCTTCGTTGATGTGCACATAATGATGCTCATCCTCGAAATAGGTGAAGGTGACACTTACGTTGATTGTGAAATCCGTGAAGGTTTTGATAAGGTAATCGACGATTTTGCTTTCCAAAACCTCGTATTTCTTTGGAGCGCGGACAAGGATATCCGTTTGCCAGGAAGTCTGCTCAACGCCCTTATGGAAAATCATGCTGTTTGGAGAATAGAAAACGATTTCTTTCTCATCGCATTCGAAAAGGTTTGCTAAGTTTTCAGTGTGCTTCCTTGAATAGGTGCCGACAACGAATTGGTCTAGGCCTAAGACAGAGATGACGATCATATAATTCCTCTTTTAGGAGGAAATTATAGCACGAGTAAGACCCAAAGGGTTACTGGGAAATGGTTAATAGTCGAGCGGATCGACGTTGACGGAGATGTCGACACCGGCCACGCTGGAGAATCTTTGGAGGAGTTGTCTCAGATAGGAATCGATGCTTTCCCTCTTCTTGAACTTGAGGAGAAGGACGCGTTTATGCTTGCCGTTACTCATCGAATAGAATGGGGTGATTGGGCCTAAGACTTTGAGATTATCAATGCCAAGTCCTTCGATTTCTTTCTTGAATTCGAGGGCGGAACCCGCTGCTTTCTCTTCTCTAGAAGAGGAGAACTCCAAAAGGACGCAGTTGAAGTATGGAGGGTACTCGGTCACCCTCCTTTGCTGCATCTCTTTGAGGTAGAAGGAACCATAGTCTTGGGAGGCTCCGTATTTGATTGCGTAATGATCAGGGTTGTAGGTTTGGATCATGGCTTCCCCTACCCTCTTTGAACGTCCGCTTCTGCCAACGGCTTGGGCGATGAGCTGGAAGGTTCTTTCTGAGGCGCGGTAAGTTGGTAAACTTAAACCGATATCGGCTAAGACCACCGCTGAAAGGGTGACATTAGGGAAATCGTGACCCTTCGCGATCATCTGTGTGCCAACCAAAACATCATATTTTCCATCCTTGAAATCATGGAGGATCTTCTCGACGTTTTTGGAGACTTTGCCGATGTCGCTATCCATTCTTGCGACCCTAGCGCCAGGGAAGAGTTCTTCGATTTCTTTGACCACTCTTTCGGTACCATAACCGACTCTTCTTAGACGGGTGTTTCCACAGTCTGGGCAACGTTCTGGATATCTCTCAACATAGCCACAGTGATGGCACTTTAACATCGAGTCTTCCTGATGGAAGGTGAGGTTGCCTCCGCAGCTAGGGCAAGTGAAGATGTGGCCGCATTTTGGACATTCGATACCAGTCCAATAGCCACGTCTATTGATGAGCAAAAGAACCTGCTCGCCTTTACTGAGTTTCTCTTTGATTTTGGCGATCAATGGGGCGCTTAGTTTCTCTGAATCTTTGGTGAAAACCTTACGGTCTCTAAGGTCGATTATCTCCGTGTGAGGGAGGGCTTTTTCGTTGATGCGATGAGGCATTGAGGCGTAGCCATAGACGCCTTTGTCCGCTCTCGCTTTCGATTCGAGGGTTGGGGTGGCACTACCAAGCAAGACTTTGCAGCCTTCGATCTCGCCTCTCATGATGGCGACTTCTCTAGCGTGGTAATACGGGGAATTGTCTTGTTTGTATGATTCGACATGCTCCTCATCAAGAATGATGAGACCGATGTTTTTAAGTGGGGCGAAAACCGCACTTCTCGCACCTACAACGATCGAGGCATCTCCCCTAGCGATACGCCTATATTCGTCATATCTCTCTGCTGGGGTGAGCTCACTATGGAGGATGGCGACCTTAGGGCCAAATCTACGGCTGAAATACTCAACCATGGCTGGGGTGAGGTTGATTTCTGGAACGAGCATCAAGACGGATTTGCCTTCTTCGAGAACCTTTTCGCTTAAGCGAAGGTAGACTTCCGTTTTGCCAGAACCCGTAACGCCTTCAAGGAGGACGACTCCTTTTTGGCTATTTCTAATATCGTCGAAAGCCTTCTTCTGCTCGAAGGACATTTCGTGAGGTTCTTCTCTTTCTTCAGGCCTGATATGGAACCTCTCTATTTCTTTGAGGATGATTCTGACTCTGCCTTTTTCTAAGAGCTTTTTGAGGATGGCGACACTTCCGCACTCCTTCTTGAGGATTGGGGTGTTCGCTGCCACCAAACGAAGCATTTCTATCTGCTTGTCGGTGAGATCGTTTTCATCATTTTTGACCAGTTCCACCCACTGCTCATATGCGATCTTTGGACCGCGTAATGCAGAGGTTTTTGGAGAGAGCGATAATGGCAACATCGCCTGCAAAACCCCTATGAATGGAGCCAAATAGTACTGCGAAACCTTGTTCGCGAGTTCCATCATTTTGTCATCGACGAGAGGTTCTTCATCGATGATGTCGTAGTCATGAATTTCTTTAAAAGCGTACCCGTTTTCCTCTTCGAGTTCGGCGGTTGTTTTATTCGTGTCTCTGACCGCGAGGACGAATCCCATAACGGCTTCTTGGGCACCGAAAGAAATACGCACCCTGAAACGAGGCTCGATTTTCTTATTGCCTTTATAGATATACGAAAAAGTGTGGTCCAAAGACCTTTTTCCGTATTCAGTCAGTACGTCAATTATCTTCACGAGATTATTCTAACAAAAAAGAGGCTCTATAGAGCCCCTAATTCTTTGCGAATTATCTTTTTGACCTCATCGGCACAGCTATCGAGGGTGTCGTTGATGACGTTATACATGTAATTGCCCTTCTGAGCGATCTCATCTCTTGCTTGTTTGAGCCTCATCTGGATGGTGTCATCGTTCTCGGTGCAGCGTCCTCTGATTCTTCTTTCGAGTTCCTCGTAAGATGGAGGGAGAAGGAAGATGGTGACAACGCCTTCTTGACCTTTGACTTTGCCTAGGACCTGGGTTGCGCCATGAACATCGATTTCGAGAACAACGTTCTCGCCTTTGTTACGATGTTCCTCGATTGGGGCTAACGGAGTTCCGTAGGAATGCCCGACGTAACGGTTATATTCAAGGAGTTTGCCTTCCTCGATGAGCTTATCGAATTCATCTTGGCTGATGAAGTAATACTCGCGTCCATGCATCTCCCCTTCTCTCTTTTGGCGGGTAGTGACGGACACGGAGAAAAAGAGATTAAGATCCTTGTCTTCCATCACTTTCTGGCGGATGGTGCCTTTGCCGACCCCGGAAGGTCCGCTCATGATAATCAAGAGTCCCTTTTTCATGTTTGCAAAATTATAGGACCTATCATGTTTTTTTACAACAAAATATAGTGACGCCATCGAAGGGATTAGGGACCTAGATTTCGTGCAATGACGGGGATAACCCCTTTGGGGGATTATGCTACAATATCTATGCTATGAAAGCCTTAAGCAAAAGCGATCTTGAAATATATGCTTCTTACCTTTCTAAGAATCTAGAAGGAAGGCATCTCTCAAGCCCCGTTCTCTATACGGAGAAGGCTATCTTTTTTAGACTAAGCGGAAAGGGCGGATCCCGTTTTTCCATCATACTTGACGAAGAATGCCCTCGCGTCTATATCGGCGAAGAAAGCTTCGCTGCCACGAGCGTTTCTTCCCATTTCTTCGATCAGCTTAAGAAAGAAATCGTGAATCCTTATATCGAGAAAGTCGAGACCTTTGGGGATGACAGAATCCTTAAGTTCTCGCTTCTCACCATCAATAACGTTTTCAAAGAAGAACCACGTAACCTCTATGTCGAACTTTTCCCTCATCACCCTAACCTTGTGGTGACCGACGCCGAGAACAAAATCATCCTTTCATACAAGCAAGGCCATATCGATGATGAAAGACCTCTTCTCAAATCGATGGTCTATGAGGCCCCAAAAAAGAACGTTTTCCCTGCAAAACCTTCCTCTTTTGAACCAAAAGCCTTTGAAGAGGTATGCTATGAAGCCGAGAAGACTCTTGCCGAGAAAAGGAAGAAAGACCGTTTTGAATATCTCTTCAAGGCTCTTAGGAACAGGAAGAAACTCCTTGAGAGAAAACTCGTTTCCTTAGAAAGAGATATCGCTGAGGCAAATAGCCATCTTGATGATGGAAGATTTGGCGATGCGATTTATATGTCGATGGGTTCCATCCCTCCAAAGGCGTCTTCTTTCATCTACGAAGGAGAAGAAATCAAACTCGATCCTTCTAGAAGCGCTGCCGAGAACGCAAACGCCTACTACAAGAGAGCGAAGAAAGCCAAGATGACTTTGAAGCAGGTCGACATCAGCAAAGAGAAAGCTTCTAAAGAACTCGGGGAGATCTCTTCCTCTTTGGCTCAACTTGAGCATGCGGACGAATCTGGCTTAGAGATGATGGCCAAAGAACTCGATATCGCGATCATCAATCAGTCCAAAAAGAAAAGCGTTCATGAATGGAGAGGCTTGTCCGAAGCATCTCTCCCCTACTATGTCGAATATGAAGGAACGAAAATCCTTTATGGCAAATCCTCCAAACAAAACGATTGCCTGACTTTCCTTTTTGAAACCACAAAAGACCACCTCTGGTTCCATGTCATGGGTAACTCTGGTTCGCACGTCATCATCAAGAAAGATAATCCAACCGAAGAAGAAATTAATATTGCCGCTTCAATCGCTCTCCTTAATTCCAAACAAGAGGAAGGCGAGGTCATGGTGGCGTTCCGTAAAGACGTCAGAAAAGGTTCCGTTCCTGGGCAGGCCGTTGTCAAAACCTTCAAGACGCTCCGCCTCAACTCTCTTAACAAAAACACGAAAGAATTGTTAAATAAAGCGAAGAAATATAACTTCTAAAACAAAAAAACCTATGCAAAAACGCCTTAAATTAATCGCCGGTCTTCTTTGCCTACCACTTCTATTCGGATGCGATGGAAGAGATATCACGACTAATGACGGTGACAAGTTCCATCCGATGATGAGTCTTAGAACCACGGGGCCTTTTAAATACGATTCAAACCACTTCTCAGGGTTTGGCGAAAAGGTCAGCGCTCAGAACATCATTGACCGCGTCAATTATGGGGAGGCCCCGTGCCAGCCCGTAAATCGTAAATCGAAAATTCGTAAATCGAAAATAAAATAGATGAAGTACCCGATAGGTATACAGAGTTTTGAGAAGATCCGCAAG
>JAFXLR010000134.1 GCA_017531065.1 Bacilli bacterium | reverse complement strand
CTTACCGAAAACTGGAGAGAGGTCCCTAGGGTCAAAGAGAGCCTTATTCCTGCCACATATAAAGAAGTCTGCGATGGCCTTGATTCCCTTTTAGAGACTTATGGCTATAAGAGAAAGAGCACCTATTACGAAGTAACTAAGCAAAGCCATGACACGATTTGTCTTGTTTGCCACTTCGGCGTGGAATCCGTCATCCTTTCCCATTTGATGAATTGCTCCCCTTGGGTTTTCTTACAAGGTTCTATCTCTGATCCAACTAGTTTTACCTACATCATCACCGAAGAGAGAAGGAAAGGCATCGCTTCATTCCGCTTACAGCAATTCGGTGATATCTCTCACCTCCGCGAAGCTGGCGAAGAACCATCTTTCAGCGGACGTTATGTCGAATGCTTTGACGATGAGGGCCGCCACTAATGAAGACGGTCATCTTTCTTTGTCATGGAAACATCTGCCGCAGCTCTGCAGCTGAGTTCGTTTTCAAATATCTCGTCAAACAAGAAGGAAGAGAAAACGAATTCCATATCTACTCTAGAGGCGTCTCTAACGAGGAATATGGAAACGACATCTATCCTCCAATGAAAAGAGCCCTTCAGAGAGCAGGCATTCCATATGAAAGGCATTTCGCCCAAAGGATAACTCCTGAAGAATATGACGAAGCGGATTACATCTTCTACATGGATAGATCGAACCTCGATTTAGCCTTATGGAGAATCCCGGACACCAAACACATCTATAAGCCTATCTTCGAATTCACGCCATCCGTCCACGAGGTTGCAGATCCTTGGTACGACGGCAGACATGAAGAAGCACTCAGCCAAATCATTAAGTGCTGCAAAGACATCTTAAAACACATCTAAAAACAAAAAATCCACGGCAAATTCGTCGTGGATTTTGTTTTTAAGCCGATTATCGCTGATTAGTTGTCGGAACGGTTGTAGCCATTCTTCATATGGGCGCAGGCATCGAGAAGAACCTGTTTCATGTACTTGTTGGTCTCTTCTTTGACGGCCTTAGCCATGACCTCATTGGACTCTTCAAGAAGGTCGAACTTCTTAGCCTTGATCATTTTCTCGTCGTACTCATTGAGAATCTTGTGGCCAAGAGCGGCAACTGCGTTCTGATAACGTTCGATGAACATGACAGAGGTTCCGAAGTGAGCGTCTGCAAGAGCTCCGAAGAGTCTGCTAGCCCAGTAGAAGTTATTGGAATCAACGGTCTCAGTTGTAGCGCTGACATAGGCAGGCATCCTGGAGACGTTGGTGTATAAAGGAAGCGGAACATTGAAGGCATTGCTTCCGAAGCAAAGCCACTCAACTGCTGCGATCTCTTTTGGCACATATGGACGGATCTGAAGGATAGCCATGACATCGGTTCTGCAGATGCCGATTGGACGATATTTGCCTTTGAGAGGGTTATCTTTGGCTGAATATGGGTTATATGGGGTTCCCTGATAGTAGGAAGAAAGGATGTACTTCACATCTTCGACAGTGATCTTTCTTTCTGGGACAAGGGACCATGGGATATCGTCGCTTTCTGGACCGAAGTCAGCGTTGCAGCCATCCCACTTGTAAGTGCGTGGGTTGAAGAATCTCGCCATATACCAAGCACGTGGAGTGTTATAGACGTGATCTGCATCGCTATGGGAACCATAAGCTAAACGTGGGTTGAACTTATCGCCTTGGTTAAGGTTGAGATGGTATTTCTCGGTGAGTTCTTTGAGACCTTTGGAGCACATGAATTCCTTCTGTTCTCCGTAAGCGTCTTCGAAATCGAAATAATCGATGCCAAGCTGGTTAGGCATGATGACGTATTCATCATCTTTGACTCTTCTGGCCATCCAGTTATGACCGCCGATGGTTTCAAGCCACCAGATCTCATCTTTGTCGCTGAAGGCAATGCCGTTTGGCTCGTAGGTTCCGTATTTCTCAAGAAGCTGGCCTAAACGGATAACGCCTTCCCTAGCGGAATGAATGTATGGGAGGGTGACGACGACAAGGTCTTCCTCACCAAGTCCGCCTGGGATATCTTTCTGGCCGCGTTTTTCAGCTTTCTTATATACGACATATGGATCAGCGCCTAAAACAAGGGCGTTGCTTGTAATGGTCTCGGTAGCAGTCATGGCGACGTTCTCGCTGTTGATGCCGTTAGCGGCCCAAATACCAGCTTTGTCAGTGGTGACATTTGGTGTGCTCGTATATGAGAGAGGGTTATCTGGAAGCTCAATCTCTAAATGAGCGATTTTGGAAACGTATTTCTTTGGCTGGTTATGAACCACGACCAATTTCTTTGTGTCGAATCTGCCATCGTCGTTTCTGGCGATCATGGTCGAGCCATCGTAGCTCGCTTTTTTACCAACTAATATTGTTGTGCAAGGCATGTTTTATCCTCCTTCATCCGTTAAGGATGTTAACAAATTATAGCACTAGTTTTGAAGGTTTCATTGTTACCAATTTGAAGCAAACTGAATTTTTATGAATTGTCTTGAATTTTAAGGAATTATTATATATACTACCCTTGCTCGAAGGAGGAGCATCAAAATGGAAAACAAAGAATTGTTCGCCCCTATTCTTCAGGAAGATGAAGAAATCATCAAGGTGATCAAGCCAAACAAAACGAGGTATGTCTATCTCGGTGGGTTGGCCTACACTCTGCTTGGGCTCATTTTTATTCTCATGATGGCCATTCCGTTTGGCATTGCGATTGGAGGTTTGGCGGAATACGGCATGCCGGAAGAGTTCGTCATCGCATTAACCGTTTATGGAGGTCTGATGTTGCTTGGCGTAATTACAACTTGGGTTGGTCTAAGCATGAGTTATAAGAAAACCTTCTATGCATACACGAATAAAAGGATTCTTATCAGAAGAGGATTTATCGGTGTCGATTACGCCACACTCGACTTCGAAATGATTGGCGGCCTTATGGTCAACGTCAACTTCTTGGATCGTTTAATGAAAGGAAGCGATAACCCAGGCACCATAACATTCGGTTCCGCTGCTTCCCCTGTCCTCTATACAAGAAATGGCAGAACAGCAGCCTACGCTTTCCGTAACATCGATCACCCATATGAAGTCTACCGTGACCTAAAACATATGGTTGACGAATACAAAGCAACGAAAGCAAAACAAGACTAAAATAGTCAAAAACCCTGTGCAAAAACAGGGTTTTTTGTTATTTCTCGCACCTCTATAAACAAATTGAGAAGTATTCTGGCTGAGTTTGTTCTATAATCTTTCTCGCCTAAGAGTTAAAAGACTCTTTGGAAGCTCCGCCCGTACCTCAGATGGATAGAGGGTTCGCCTCCTAAGCGAAACGCCAGCCGTTCGAGTCGGCTCGGGCGGGCCATTAATAAAAATAGTTCCCGGTTAAGGGAACTTTTTGATGTTTGCTGTTTATTTATAACGCAGCAGCCGCGCCAATTCCAATAAGGGCTAAAAGCCAGATGAGAAATGGCACGAAGGTAAAAACAGTACCGATGATTGAGCAAACCAAACCGCCAGTAGCTTTCTTACCATTGTGATTGGAAACTGCCGCAAAAATAATACCGAGAACGCCCATGACAAACCCAGCAATTGCTGCTGGCCCTGCAAAGATTCCTACGACGCCAATAACCAACGCTAAAATACCTAAAATAAGCGATGCGATAGCCATATGATGCCTCCTTCTCCAAAAGAATAAACTAAAAGCCCCCCCCCGCAAGAATTTGTTATTTTTCAGCAAAAAAGCCAGCGTTTTCTGCTGGCTCTAATTTCTTGATTGGTCGGAACGATGGGATTCGAACCCACGACCTTCTGGTCCCGAACCAGACGCACTACCAAGCTGTGCTACGTCCCGACAGCGACTAATAATCTATCACTTTAGAAACTGAAATCAAAGAGACTAAGTTGATTGGATTCGTTCATGCCATCAAGGCTGCCATATTCTCTAAGGGCATCGATGGTTGAACCGCCAAGATTGGCTCTTTCTTTCAAATCTTCGATTGAAAGGAACTCCCCTTCTTTTCTCGCTTCTTCGATGGCTTCAGCGGCCTTTGAACCGAAGTTAGGGATGACTGTGAATGGAGGGATGATCGTCTTGCCATCTTCCCCAATCGTCCACTCAGAGGAATGGCTCTTCATGAGATCGACTTTACCGACTTTGAAACCTCTGGCTGTCGCTTCGCAAGCAGCCAAAAGGGCTTTAAGTTTTTCTTCATCTGTGGCGTTGGTCTGTTTCTTATCACGTCTAGCCTGATAATCCTTGATCGAGGCCACCATGTTATCGATTGGAGATGTCATGGCTTTGATATCGAAGGAGTCGCAACGTGTGCTGAAATAGACCGCATAGAAAGCAGCTGGCTTATAGACTTTATACCAAGCGACACGGACGGCTGACATAACGTAGGCAGTCGCGTGAGCACGTGGGAAGAGATAACGGATCTTCTTGCAGGATTCGATATACCAATCAGGGACATTGTGTTCCTTCATGGCCGTGATGAATTCTTCTTTGAGAGGCTTGCCGTTCTTGTTCTTACGAACATATTCCATGATCTTGAAGGCGAGGCCGTTATCGACTCCCATATCGATGAGGTAGTTCATGATATCGTCACGGCATCCGATGACGTCGTTAAGCTCAAGACCGTTCTTCATGATGAGGTCCTGAGCGTTGTTGTTCCAAACGTCGGTACCATGGGAGAGACCAGAGATAATGAGAAGGTCGTTGAAGGTATGAGGCTTTGCCTGCTTGATAAGGCCTTGGACGAAAGAGGTTCCGAATTCTGGAAGGGCGATGGAACCGGTCTTGTAGGTTTCGCTGATGAACTTCTTGGTATCAGAGTTGCCTGAAAGCATGATGCCCAAGGCTTTGTTTGTGCTGAAAAGCGAAAGGACTTTCTTATCGTTCATCGGGATCGTCTTGAAGTCGATTCCCGTCATATCTTTCATCTTACGAAGCGCAAGAGGATCAACGTGTCCAAGCTCATCGAGCTTAAGACAGCTGTCGTGCATGCTCGCGAATTCGAAGTGGGTTGTCAACCATCCTACGGATTCATCATCGGCTGGGTACTGATATGGGGAGAAATCAAAGATTTCCATATCGGCCGGGATGACGACGATACCACCAGGGTGCTGACCGGTCGTTTTCTTAACACCGATGCACTTGGAGGCGATGTATTTGACGTATGCGTTGTCGTTCAAAGCAACAGGTTTCCTAAGAACCCTTTCGTAATAGCCTTTGACGTAACCGATGGCGTTCTTCTCTTCTGAGCAGGAGATGGTTCCGGCACGGATAACGTGAGGAGAATCAACTGTCTCACCGGCTTTGTAGAGTTTATTTTCTTCCGGCGTCGAAAGAAGCTCGCGGGTATAGGCGTGGGCCCTTGCTTGGTAATCGGCGTCGAAGTTAAGGTCGATATCAGGAACCTTTTCAGCGTGGAAGCCTAAGAAGACCTGGAACGGGATTGATTGTCCTGCCGTGATCATTTCCTTGCCGCATTCTGGGCACTTCTTGGCTGGAAGGTCATAAGCGCTCTTAAGCAGTTTGTCCTCCGCCCATTCGATGTGTTTGCAGTGTGGACACACATAGTGAGGTGCAAGAGGATTGACCTCAGTGATGTCCGCCATCGTGGCAGCGAAAGAAGAACCAACGGAACCACGGCTTCCGACAAAGAAACCATCGTCGGCAGCCTTCTTAACAAGGAGGTGAGCGATGTAATAGGTAACAGCGTAACCGTTACCGATAATACCATTAAGCTCCTGAGCCAAACGGTTTTTGATGATTGCTTGTGGGCTTCCTTCTGGATAGTCGGTTTCCCTATCAATTCCGTATCGATTTTTCAAATTTGTCCAGCAAATCTCCTCTAATTTCTCTTTTGAGCCTGGGAGGTTTGCGTCTGGTGTATAAAGTCTAGTCTTTAAGATTTCGACAGGTTCAACCTGGTCAGCAATCTTGTTCGTATTGGTGATGACAATCTCTTTTGCCTTCTCTTCCCCTAACCATTCAGTGAATTCATCAAGCATCTCTTTGGTAGTTCTGAAATGCTGGTCTGGGTTGTCGTAAATCTCGTAGCCGTTCTCACGGGATCTAGTCCAAAGAGGGTGGTTGACACCGCCGATGGCTTTGGCGGAAATGAAAACGTCACGGGTGACTTTGTCTTCTGGGTTGAGATAATGGCAATCGCCTGTCGCGCAGATCGGTTTTCCAATCTTGTCAGCGGTATTGACGATGTTATGGAGAATGTCCATAAGCCTATCGTTATCGAGTTGTTTGTCGTTGATGAGCCAAGAGTAGTTCTCACGAGGCTGGATTTCGATATAGTCAAAGAACTCCATCGCCTCTTCGAGCTCTTCATCGCTCTTGAGCATGGCGTTTTGGAAAACATGGCCATTGAAGCAGGCACTTCCAAGAATGAGGTTCTCGCGTTCTTGAGCGATCTCGTCATAGGTGATCTTCGGAACGGAGTTGAGAGTCATGTATTTGGTTTCGCTATGGCTGACCAAACGGTATAAGGCTTTAATGCCTTCTTGGTTTTTAGCAATAGCGATGACGTGCTCTGACCTAATGTGCTTGTACATTCTCTTGTCGGTGCAGACAAGGTTCTGAAGATCTTTATGAGTATTGCATCCATTCTTTTCAAGAATCGGGATGATGGTTTGCCAGACAGAGTTCAAAGCTTCGGCGTCGAAATCAGCACGGTGAGCTTTGTCATCATCATAGACGTCGAGTTTGAGGTTACGTGATAAGCTGCCTAAGTTATGTCTTGCGGCGGCTGGGAAAAGATAATGGGATAAGGCCAAAGTATCGATGACCGGATGAGTGTCTTTTGGAAGACCAACCCTAAGACGGAGGGCATTAAGGAAGCCGACGTCGAATTGAGCGTTATGCGAAACAAGGATGCAACCTTCGGCGAATTTCTCGATTTCTTCGGCGGCCTCTTTCTCAGACAAACCGTCTTTGATCATCTCATCGGTGATGTGAGTCTTCTTTTGGATGATTTCCGGAATGTGCATTCCAGCGTTAACGAAGAAGTCTTTCCTATCTCTCACCAAGCCATCGACGACCAAAACAGCACCGAACTCGGTGATTCTGTCATACTTCGAAGAAAGGCCTGTGGTTTCGAAATCGAATACACAGTATTTGCCTTTGGAAAGAGGAGTATCGACGAAGTTCCAACCATAACGAGGATTTCTGAAAGCGTATAACTCAACGCCATAGAGGACTTTGAATTTGTCTTCGCCATCGGCGATTTTGCTATTGATGCCTAAACAAGCGCCTTCGGCTTCAGGGAAAGATTGGATAACGCCGTGGTCAGTGATGGCCACCGCTTTCATGCCCATGTGATGGGCGAGTTTGACGTAATCGCTGGCATCGGCAAGGCCATCCATCGCGCTCATCTTCGTGTGGGCGTGAAGTTCAACGCGTTTCTCCTCGCAAGGATCATCGCGAAGAGGTTTTGGAGGAAGGACATCGAAGGAATGGAGATAGAGTTGGTATAGGCCTTCGTTTGGACCTGGCCTATCTTCGATTTTGATGGCGCCTCTGACTCTAAGGTGAGCGCCATTAGAGATTGAGCCAAGGACAGCTGGGGAAAGGACTTCTTTGTCCTCAACGCCCCTAACATTGATCGCGCTTGTTTCATCGCCTAAACCAAAGGTGGCCATAGCCTGGCCTCTTCTGGTCGTGCGGATCTCATAGCCAAAAACATATCCGGTAATTTCGAAATTGCCACCGTAGTTCTCATAGACCTCTTTGATTGTCTCGAGTCTATAGTAGTTGCCTTTGGAATGGATATTGTGCGAAAGCTGTTCTTGGATTCTTTCGGTTTCTTTGAAGTGAAGATAAGCTTCTTTGAGCTCTTCTTCATGACGGGCTTCATCTTCTGCTATGGCATCATATTCCTCAGCAGATTTCTCATTTTCTTCAGCAAAACCCTCTTCGTTTTCTTCTTCTGGCTCTTCGTCGATATCTTCTTCAGGAACCTCTTCGACAGGTTTTGGCTCTTCTATTTTTGGCTCAGGTTTTTCTTCCTCAAGGCCATCGACGCATTCGATTTTGATTCCATAGCAAAGGAACTTGAGGAGAGAGTTGAAGTCTTTTGCGGCTTTTGAAATCTCCTCATCGTTCTTGGTGAGGTAACGGCCATCTTCACACTTCACAAAGACTTCGGAAACAATTCTGCATTTCTCAAAGCAAAAGTCGGAGAAGAGTTGAGAGATGTCTTCTTCGCCTGGTTCTTCAGCATAGACAAAACGGATGTCGATTCCATAGGTCGCATTCTGAAGGGCGTTCATGAATTCATCCAAAAGAGCGTAGTCCCATGGGGTCTCTTTCCTGATCGTCATCTGGACGGTGCCTTTTTTGTTAGGGTCGTTTCTGACGAATTCAAAATCCATCCAGAAGCGGCTGACGTCTTCGAGGCCTAATGATTCAAGGAATCTGATGATTTTCGGCTGATTCTTGTCCATCTTAGAAAAGCCCCACTATATCGCGGAAGACGATGAAGAAAGAGAATCCGAAGAGGATGATAACGCCAACAAGGGATATGGCGTTCTTGACCTTCTCAGGAATCTTTTTATGGAATGCGGTCTCAACCAAAACAACTAAAAGCTGATATCCATCAAGACCAGGGAATGGCAAGAGATTGAAGATAGCCAAATTGAGAGCGAGGAATCCACCATAGAAGAAGAATGTCTGGATCCAGCCGATCTCACTGGAAATGCTCATGACCTGGCCGCCGGCTGCGACGATTGAGCCAACGCTTTCAAGGTGTCCGCTGAAGAGATACTTAAGACCTTCGCCAATCGCGGCGAAAAGGGATTTGAACTGCGAGCAGCCATTGGCAAGCCTCTGACCGAAAGGAGCCCAGTACTGATGGCAATGGACTTTGATCGAAGCGGTATCTGATTTGAGAGCGCCATTCTCATCTACGATGATGGTGACTTGTTTCGAATCGTCTTTAGTCGCTAAGAACTCTTGGACGGTTGGGCTCATCTCAGCGTCAGAAGCCGCGATGAAGGTTGGGCTCATGACAATGGTGTCCCCTGCCTTTGGCGTATATGCGCCTAAAGCGATGTCTGGTTTGGCATCAAGATGAAGCTCTTTCTGAATAGCATCGGCAAAATAGCCTGCTTTTGGTCTATAGAACTTGGTGTTCGTGAAGACATCGTTATCGCTGATAACGCTTGTAAGGTTGAAGACGGCAACATATGTCTCTTCACCTTCGCCGTTGATGATCTTCGTATCGCAGTCGATGATGTAACCGACCTGGTTGTTGTTATCGTCATAGGCAATCTCTGGGGCATAAAGACGGTCGAAAGCGTATTCGATGATTTCCCCATCGATTTCACCAGTCGTCCAGAAGCAGTAGGCTCTAGCAGTTGGGTCACCTTCCGCAACAACGGCATTCGCGTTGAAACCGGTGTCGAAATTGGAACAGGTGTAATAATTCGGGAAGCAGGTCGAATAGACAAAGCAGAAAAGCAAAGCGGTCAGAAGGTTCACGCTGATGCCGGCAACGAAGACAAGACATCTCTTCCACCACTTGATGCCTTCGATTGAACGTTCTCTTGGGATGGTTTCCCCTTCTGGGAGCTCAAGTCCTTCTCCATACATGGAGACATAACCGCCAAGAGGGATGGCGCGGATCGAAAAAGTCGTTTCCCCATCTTTTCTTTTGTGTTTGAAGATGGCAGGACCGATGCCAATTGAGTATTCAAGGCAATAGACGTTATAGGCTTTCGCCACCGCTAGATGTCCAAGCTCATGGGTTGAGATGAGAATCCCGAGCATGACGATCATGACGATTATGGTTGTGAAAATCTGCATGCTCAGTTGACTCCTTTCTCAAATGTGGTGCGAACATACTGACGCACCTCTTTATCGACCTTCACCAAGGTGGTGAGAGTTGGATTCATTATATTAGCAAAATGACTCAGGGTCATTTCGTTTACTTTGACAATGTCCGAGAAACGGATTTTTCCTTCGAGGAAAAGGGCAATGGCAACTTCATTGGCGGCATTGATGACCGCGGTTGCGGTTCCACCCATCTTAAGGGCCTTGATGCAAAGAGGAACGGCTGGATATCTTTCAGGATTGAACTTGTGGAAATGGAATGGGCCGAAGTCTTCGAGTTTCTTGACTTTAAACACTTCGAAAGGAGCTTTGCCCTCGTATAATGCGTACGCGATAGGCCCATGCATATCAGGTTTGCTGACATCGCCCACAATGGTTCCGTCTTTTAGAAGCAAAGCGGAGTGAAGGTTACTTTCGTCATGAAGAATCACTTCGACTTTGTCGACGTCATAACGGAATAAGTGATGGGCTTCGATGATCTCAAAGCCTTTGTTCATCATTGATGCTGAATCAATGGTGATCTTGTTGCCCATTGACCATTTTGGATGCTTCAGGGCATCAGCAGCCGTTACATCTTTCAGTTCTGCT
>JAFXLR010000133.1 GCA_017531065.1 Bacilli bacterium | reverse complement strand
TGAGGATGAAGCCAGCGACGATACCGACCAAAAGGGAAAGGGTAAGGAAGATGCCGCTGACGAGCCTACTAGAGTTGTGGAGGATGGAATTTTCTCCGACAAAGATATGGACGCATGGGTCATATAAACCGGCAACGAAGAGAAGCATGGCTCCGCTGATACCAGGGATGATGCAAGCCATCGCGGCGATGAATCCGGCAACGAAAACACCGATGTAGGTCCACCATTCTCCAGCGATGAAAGCGGCCTCGAAAATGCCCCAGCTGTTGAGCTTGGCAACCGCGCTCAAAATTCCAATACCTGCAGCAAAAACCGCACCAATTACAACAATGATGATGGATTTGACGTTAGGTTTGACGCCTTTTAATTCTTTGGTGATGACTGGAAGAGAACCGATGATCAAACCCGCAAAGAGGGAGATGATCGCAAACGGAGCGTAGTCCAAACCATAGTTGACCCCAAGCATGCAGATAACCGCGGACATGACCGCGCCGATGCCAAGAGGAAGCAAAGTGAAGAGGCTCTTTTTGAATTCTTTTCTGAGGTTTGAGATGCCATTGATGAGGCGATCATAAATGCCAACGATTAAACCCATTGTTCCCGCGCTGACGCCAGGAATCATACCAAGTCCGAGGGAGCCTCCCTTAAGGACATCTAAAAACCAGTTCTTAATTTTCATTCTTCAATAATAGCTTCTTCGTTTTCTTTTATCCAATAAACCGTGATAAACTTTCATAGTTATGAAAACCCTTGTACTTTATCAAAGCAAAACTGGCAACACCGAGAAATACGCCAACGACATCGCTAAGAGAGTGAATGCGGATATCTTCCCTCTCAAGCGTTTCAAAGCCAAAAAATTATCCGAATATGACACCATCGTTTTTGGTGGTTGGGTCAGAGCCGGAAAGATTCAAGGAATCGATGAATTCCTTTCTAACTGGGATTTGATGAAAGAGAAAAACGTCATCGTCTTCAGCGTTGGAATGAGCTTCGCCGACAAAGACACGAGAGCCCAGATGATCGACACCAACGTTCTCTACGACTACCATATGCGTTACTATCAATTCAGAGGATCCTTTGACTTCAATAAGCTTGGTCCAATTGAGAAATTCATGATGAAGAAGGCTGTTGGCCAAATCGCTAACAACCCTGAGCTCAATGCCAACCAGGCCGCTCTAGCGGGCATCCTCGAAAACCCAATCGAATTCTATGACCAAGAGAAAGTCGATCGCGTCGTGACAGTGATCGAGACCTTGGCCTTGGAGAAAAAGTCATGAAACTCTTCGTTGGTTTAGGAAACCCAGGCAAACAATACGAAGGCACCCGTCACAACATGGGTTATATGGCCGTCGACAAATTCATGGAACTCGTCCATGCGGATTTTGATCGTTCCGGATTCAAGGGCGTTTATGGTATTGTTAAGAACCCAGCCTTCCCTGAGCCAATCGTCGTCCTCAAACCAGAGACCTTCATGAATCTCTCCGGCGAGAGCGTCGCCGAATGCGTTTCCTTCTTCAAGATCGAACTTGAGGATATTGTTGTCGTCTATGACGACATGGCCATTGCCGAAGGACAGATCAGGCTCCGTCTTGATGGTTCTAGCGGTGGACACAAAGGAATCCAAAACATCATCGACAAACTTGGTACATCCAAGATTAAGAGAATCAGAATCGGCATTGGTGAACCTCAATACGATTCAATCGACTTCGTCCTTGGAAAACCGTCCAGCGAAAGCATGCCTCTTATCGAAGAGGCGACCGACAACGCCGCAAAGGCACTACGTGATATCGAGCTTCGTGGCTTCCAATACGCCATGAACTTATATAACTCGATAAAGAAAGAAGAGCAGAAATAAGGAGGTACTTACGGATCTATTTGAACGCCTAAAGGCACTCGATTTGACCACCCCCCTCTCGGACCGAAGGGGTCGTTTTGTCGTGGACGACACCATAGGTGCAGCTCTCCTAATCGCCTCTTTATACAAAGAAAAGAAAGACAATTACGCGATCGTTGCCAAGAACCTTTATAGCGCCCAAAAGATCTACGAGTTTTTACTCAACTTCTTCCCTGAAGACAAATTAATCTTCTTCCCTGCCGATGAGCTTCTAAGAGCAGAGGCCCTTTCCTCTTCGAAAGAGCTTATGGCCCAAAGGCTCTACGCGATGGAACAATCTTTGGAATCCAAAGACTCCATTCTTATCGCTCACCCGTCTTCTGTGATGAGGTTCCTTCCTAACGCGAAGGAGTTTGGCCAGCGAGTTTTCCATTTCAAGGTTGGAGACAAATATAACCTCGACGACCTTAGAAAGACTTTGACCGAGATGGGTTACCACAGGGTCAACAAGATTGATCAAACCCTCCAGTTTGCCTCCCGTGGTGACATCCTTGATATCTTCTCCGTCAACTATTCAAATCCAATCAGAATTGAGTTCTTCGATGACGAGATTGAGTCGATAAAAAACTTCTCAATTTCCACTCAATTATCCACAAATCCTTTGCAAAACGCGGATATTTTACCTGCGACAGACGTGTTCTTGTCTAATGAGCAGATAGCCTCGTTCAAGGAAAGAATCGCCGTTGTTTTATCTAGTGACGGCAAGCATCTTTCCGAGTCTTCGTTCGACACACTTCAGAACAACGTTAATAGGGACATCGAGAATATTGAGGACAGGGTATATAGCCCTCAGCTCTATAAGTATTTCGGGTTTGCCCTTAATGAGAACTCGAACATCTTCTCTTACTTCAAACCTGCTTTGACTTATGTCGCGGACAAAGAGGCTTTTGAGTCTTCTTGCGAGTCTCTTTTAGGCGAAGCTCGCAGCTACTATTCAGAACTTCACGACGACCTAAGAATCCCAACTCACCTTGAGGAATATATTGAGCAGGACAAAGCCCTCCCAGCAAAAGGAATCAGGTATGGCAGCAAGTTCGCGATGGATCCTGATGACTTCTCTTTCCTCGTAAGACATATCGTTTCCACAGGAACCGGAATCGCTTCAATGGTTTCGACGATCGAGTCCTATGTGAACACGAACGAGAAGGTGATTGTCGCCCTCGATCAACCACAACAAATTGAGACTTTGAAGTCATTCTTAGACGATCAGAAAGTCGCATATGAAGACACAAAAGGCTTTGAATTGCCTAAAGGCAAATTAGGAATTAGCAGAGCTTCTCTGAATGAAGGCTTTGAGATCCCCGCCATTAAAGTTGCCGTCATTTCATCTTCCGAACTCTTTGGTAAGAGAACCGCAACCACCAGATTCACTTCAAGGTTCATCGACGCTGCGATTCTTAAGAGTTATGACGACCTTCGTCCAGGCGACTATGTCGTCCATGAATATAACGGCATCGGCCAGTTCCTCGAAGTAACAACCTTGGAACAAGAAGGGACCCATAGAGACTATCTCAAGATTGCATATGCCAACAGCGAAACCCTCTATGTTCCTTTGGAACAATTCCGTCTCGTCAGAAAATACTCTGCCCGCGAAGGCGCCGCTCCACGCTTATCGCATCTTTTCAGCGGAGATTGGGAGAAGAAGAAAGCCCACATCAAGGAAAGGGTCAACGATTTAGCGGATCGCCTTTTGAACCTATACGGAACGAGAGCCAAGAAAGAAGGCTTTGCCTTCCCGCCAGATGAAGAACTCCAAAAGAGCTTTGAGATGGAGTTTCCATATGCTTTGACGCCAGATCAACAAAGGTCGGTTGATGAAATCAAATCAGACATGGAGAAGAGCGAAATTATGGATCGCCTTCTTTGTGGCGATGTTGGTTTTGGCAAAACCGAGATTGCCTTCCGTGCTGCCTTCAAAGCCATATCCGCCCACAAACAAGTAGCCCTTCTTTGCCCAACAACATTACTCGCAAGACAGCATTATGAAGTTGCGCTTCAGAGGTTTGCAAGGTTTGGCATCAGGATAGCGGTTCTCTCCCGTTTAGTGCCTCCTTCAACCCAAAAAGAAGTCATTTCTGCCGTGGAAAATGGAAAAATTGACTTCGTTATCGGCACCCATAGACTCCTTTCGAAAGAGATTGTTTTCAAAGACCTTGGCCTCTTAATCGTTGATGAAGAACAGCGTTTCGGCGTTGAGCAGAAAGAGAAGATCAAGGAACTCAAAGACACGGTTGACGTTCTTTCACTTTCAGCCACCCCAATTCCAAGGACGCTTCAGATGTCACTCACTGGAATCCGTCCTCTTTCACAAATCAACACTCCTCCAATGAACCGCATGCCGATTCAGACCTATGTCACCCCATACAAAGAAGAAGTCATTCACGAACTCATTCAAAGAGAGCTTGGAAGACATGGACAGGTTTTCTATGTCTATAACAAAGTCTCTTCGATCTACGCTAAAGCGAGTGAGCTTTCTCGTGCTCTTCCTTTCGCAAGAATCGGCGTCATCCACGGCAAGATGGAAAAGGAAGAAGTCGAGGATGTCATGCAGAAGTACTATGATGGCGAACTCGATATCCTTGTTTGTACCTCAATTGTCGAAAACGGTATCGATGTTCCTAATGCGAACATGATCATCGTTGAGGAAGCGGATCATTTCGGTTTGTCTCAGCTCTACCAAATCAAAGGTCGTGTTGGCAGGGGAGATAGAATCGCCTACGCCTATTTGACCTACAAGCCTCACAAGAACATGAAGGAAGATGCGGTTAAGAGACTTAAAGCCATCCAAGAATTCACCGAACTCGGAAGTGGTTATAAAATCGCCCAACGTGACCTCATGATCAGAGGCGCTGGTGACATCCTTGGCCCTGAACAAGCAGGATTCATCGACACAATCGGTTTAGATTTATATCTAAAGATGCTTAGTGAAGCCATCGAAGAAAAGAAGACCGGTATTCAAAAACCGACACCAAAAGCCAAGAATCTTTTTAAGATAGACGCTTATATTCCGAAGGACTACGCGATCAATAGCGACAAGATTGCCCTCTATCAGGAACTCGAAAACGCTAAGAGCGAAGAGGAGCTTGATACGATTGCCAAACACATGAGGGACATCTATGGAAAGCTCCCAGATCAGGTAAGTCTTTTGGTTCTTAAGAAAAAAATCGATCTTTTGAGTGAAAAAGAAGAGTATTCGCGAGTAGATGAAGGTGAGGGGTATTTAGACATCTACATGTCTGAAGCCTTCTCGCACATCAGTGGAATCGGCGTCGATCTCTTTAACCTTTTGGTGCCGTACCTTGCCTTCCTCAAAGTCAACTTTGTTGAGAAGAAAGTCCACATCCGTATGACCAAGAGAAGAGACTGGATTCACGACCTCTATCGTTTGCTTGATGTGGTCGACCAACTTTATAGCCGCCGTAAGGCAGACTATAAGTGATACAATGAATGGTATGAGAATCGACAAGTACTTAAAAGTAAGCCGATTAACGAAAAGGCGTGAGACGGCCAAGGAGTTATGCGATGATGGGGACGTCTTCATCAATGGCAAAACGGCAAAGCCGATGAGCGAAGTGGCGCCTGGGGATGAGCTAGTCCTCTTACTAGGCAAACACAAAGTCACCGCAAAAATCCTCGTTGTTAAGGAATTTGCGAGAAAAGACGAAGCTAAAGAGATGTACGAAATCATAAAAGACGAAATTATTTCCCGAGGAGGAGAAGACAATGGTCAACCTAGAGATTGATAAGAATTCGATTTACTTAATGGCCGGAAACACAGGCCCTGATTCAATGGCCCTTACCCACATGCTCTTAGAGCAAGAGGCTAAATTTGTCATGTGTTTCGTCAATTACCGCATAGGCCCTGCCTGGGACGAAGCAGAAGAAAAGTTACGCGTATTCTGCGAATCCAAAGGAATTCCGTTTGAGGTTTGTGATGCTGACAAGGCCGACCAAACTGGCAAAGACAAAGACTTCGAGAAGTGGGCCCGCAAAGTCCGCTACGACTTCTTTGCTGAGGTCTACAAAAAGTATGACGCAGCCGCTCTCTTCCTTGCCCACACCGAAGACGACGTCATTGAAGGATATTTGCTTTCGAAACAAACCGGTGTCCGTTCTTCCAAGTTCGGTCTTAACACCATCGGAACCACAAGAGGCATGTTTGTCAGAAGACCTTTGGTCCCATATTCCAACGAAGACCTCATTGAATATTGCGACAAGAATAACGTCCCTTACGACAAGGACTTTGGCAACTACGCCCACGACCCATCCAGAAGCGCTATCAGAAACGAAGTCGTCGACAAGCTCAACGAGGCTGAGCGCGACCAGTACATCACCGAGATCAAAAAGGCCAACGATGAGCTCATCACCTTCTCGGCCAACATCAAGAAATCAGTGGACCGTGTGGATACCCTCAACATCCGCGAAATCATCGCCTTAAGCGAAGGCGAATTTGCTGAAACTATCATCCGTTTCGTCAGGGCGAAAGCGAAGACAAGAATCAGAATTTCCCCGCAAACCCTCGCTGAATTTAGAAAAATGTGCCTCGATCCTCAGCCAAATATGTGTTTGAGAATCGGCACCAACACCTTCCTTGTCAAAGAGTATGACGAGATCTCGATCGATAACGATGGACTCGATCTTCCATACCATTACACCCTCAAAGAACCATGCAAGTTCTCTTGCGAGGTCTTCGAGCTCGATTTCACAAAAGGCGCTGAGGATAGAAACATCCATCTCGATGATTACCCTCTCACCGTCAGAAGCGTTCTCCCACAGGACGTCTGGCTCTTTAACGGCTACTCAGTCAACGCCAAACAGATGCTCATCGCAGCTGGTATTTCCGAAAGACTCCTCCACGTTTGGCCAGTCTTCCTTAACAAGAACGGAAAGATCGTTTATATCCCTCGCTACAAAAAAGGGTTCAGCGAATACCACAGCAGTTCGATGATCATCCACGTGAACGAAGAAGAAAAATAAAGAGAGCAATTGTGTTGCTAAGAACACCCTTAGGGTGTATCTTGCAACTTGATTTCCTATTGAAAGGAGAGACAACATGAAAGACGAAAACCAGAACCAAAGACGTAGTTTCTGGGGATATGCTGCCCCGTACTTATTCATTGCCGCGATCGTCGTTTTGATCCTCGCGTTTGTTTTACCAAGACTTAGCTCATCCAACCAGAGTTGGAAAGTTGGCGAACTTGATAACAATCTCGGTTATGTTTTGCCAACCGACGACACCGACGAAAGTGCAATCAACACCAAAGAAAAACAGTATTACATCTCAAGTTACACAGCCACCGACCGCTACCAGAGCGTCGTTTACGTTAGTGGCCACGCTTTTGAAGTCAATGCCGAAGGCAAGACCACCGGCACCCACTTCGACTTCACGGTCATTATCAGCAGCGAGCAGTGGAACAACGCCTTCTCTGTCACCAACCCAACCAGCAAGAAGATTGTCACCCACTGGTCCTATTCGCAGATTTTCGAATACAAGGTCAACACCGAATGGAATGGTGATGAAGCCCTTGTCGAGAAATATGGCAAAGGCGCCATCTCCGAAGGAGACGCTTATTATGTGAGCTTCTGGGAGGCTTGGGGACCAACCATCCTCATCTTCGGCGGAACAATCCTCCTTGGTATCATCTTCTTCGCCCGTATCAATAGCTCCGTCAGCGGTGCCAACCGTCAGGCTATGGATTTCAACAAATCCCCAGCCCGTCGTGAGAACCATTCCAAAACCCGTTTCGCCGATGTCGCAGGCTGCGATGAAGAAAAGGCTGAGATGGTTGAGATGGTCGACTACCTCAAAGACCCAAAGAAATATTCCAAGTATGGCGCCAAACTTCCAAAAGGCGTCCTCCTCATCGGTTCCCCAGGTACCGGTAAAACCCTTTTAGCGAAAGCCGTTGCTGGAGAAGCAGGAGTTCCTTTCTATAGCATCTCCGGTTCCGACTTTGTCGAAATGTTCGTCGGCGTTGGCGCAGGACGTGTCCGTGACCTCTTCAAGAAAGCCAAACAGACTGCTCCATGCATCGTCTTCATCGATGAAATCGATGCTGTTGGCCGTCAGCGTGGCGCTGGCTTAGGCGGAGGCAACGATGAACGTGAGCAAACCCTTAACCAACTCTTAGTCGAGATGGATGGTTTCGAATACAACTCTGGCATCCTTGTCATGGCCGCCACCAACAGAGACGACGTTCTCGATCCAGCCCTTCTCCGTCCAGGTCGTTTTGACCGTATCCTCACCGTCTCCCTTCCTGACAAAGAAGGCCGTGAAGCCATCTTCAAGGTCCACGCCAGAAACAAGAAGATCGGTGAAGATGTCAATTTCGCTGCCCTTTCCCAGAGAACCGTTGGTTTCTCCGGTGCTGATATTGAGAACATCCTCAATGAGGCTGCTATCTTAGCCGTTCGTTTCGGCAAAGATTGCATCACCATGGAAGAAATCGACGAAGCCATCGACCGTCGTATCGCTGGCCCAGCCAAAAGTTCCAAAGGACTCAACGAGAAAGAACGCAAACAGATCGCCTTCCACGAAGCTGGCCACGCCATCATCGGCATGGTTTTGCCTCACGCCAAGAAAGTCCAGAAGATCACCATCATCCCTCGTGGAAATACCGGTGGTCATGTCTTAATGACTCCAGAAACCGACCGCTTCTTGTTAACCAAGAAAGAACTCATTGCTGAAATCACTGGTCTTCTTGGTGGACGTACCTCCGAAGAAATCTTTTTCGATGATGTTTCTACCGGCGCTTCTAACGATATCCAGGAAGCCACGAGAATCGCTCGTGCCATGGTTACCATGTATGGTATGTCTGACCTTGGTCCTATCCAGTATGAGCAGAGCAACTCCTCCGTCTTCCTTGGAAGAGACTACGCCGACACCACCAAGAACTTCTCTGCTGAAGTCGCTCATGAGATCGACAAAGCCGTTCGTGAAATCGTGGACAAAGCCCATGACGACGCGAAGAGAATCCTCACCGAACATAAGGCTGAGGTCATCCTTGTTGCCGAAACCCTTCTTGAGAAGGAAACCATCACCGCTGAGGAGATCGATTCCCTTATCAAGACTGGCAAACTCCCAGCCAAGGTGAAGGCTGAAGTCGGCGCTTCTGAGAACCTTTCCGAAGAAGAGAAAGCCGTCATCGAGAAGCCTATGGCCAAAGAAGAACCAAAGGAGGAAAAGCCTGAGGTTAAGGAAGAGCCAAAGGAAGAAAAGCCTGCGGAAAATCCAGAAATCCCTGGCAAAACTCCAGCGGAATCAAAACCAAAGGCCAGAAAGAAAGCTTCTCCAAAACCAAAAAAAGACGAATAAACTGAAGGCCTCCGGGCCTTCTTTTAATGACTATGATCAAGATTGGCGACATTGAACTACAAGGAAGAGTAGTACTCGGTCCGATGGCAGGGGTGACCACCCTGGCGTATCGCGACTTCATGAAACCCTTTGGGGTTGCCCTTTCCTATAGCGAGATGATCTCCGACTGTGGCATCGACTACAAAAACAGGAAGACCTATTCCTACCTTGCCACATCAAAAGCCGATAGACCTGTTGGACTTCAGCTTTTCGGCTTCGACAAAGAGAAGACCATCAAGGCAATCAAGATCATCGAGGGGAAAGCCGACTACGACATCCTCGATATCAATCTTGGCTGCCCTGTTTTCAAGGTCGTTAAGACTGGCGCCGGCTCATCTTGGTTATCTAGACCTGCCGAGCTTGAGGATTACATGAAAGCGGTTGTCGCCGCTTCCTCAAAACCAGTCACTGCCAAAATCCGTTTAGGCAAAGACAGC
>JAFXLR010000132.1 GCA_017531065.1 Bacilli bacterium | reverse complement strand
TCAGTCAAGAGGGCAATGTTAATGTTTTCCACGGACATAGTATAACAAATCTTTTTGCGATAGGTCTACACAAGCGCTCGTATTTTTAGGAATATTATTCCAAAAAAGCGCTTTGACTATTATATAGGGCTCGATTTGTAAAAAAAGAGTCTTGTAAAAAATGACTAGTGGAAAATGGCCTTGAGGGAAGGTAGGTCAGTGTAAAGAATTGGTTCGATGCCTAGCGAAGAAACAGGCGCGAGATTCTTCGGGTTATCGTCAATCATATAGATATGTGAAAACTTTGTAGAGTACGAATTAATGGCCAATTTGTAAAACTCTGGATCTGGTTTCATGATGTGGTACTCGCCAGAGACAAAAATCTTGTCGAAATGCTTTTTGAATTCAAATCTATCAATGATTTCGCCCATGAAAGGGAAGCCAGCGTTGCTAAGTAAGACCACCTTGTCATCGCCTCTATTGAGGGAGGTGATGTAGTCAAAGACATCTTGCCTTAAGTGGATGCGTCTATACCAATCGGCTTTGAGCTCATTTGGATCGTAGCCGAGGTCTTTTCCGATGCTTACGAAAACCTCATCCAAAGAGACGGTTCCAAGATCGCAATCGTTGAAGTATTTCTCTTTGAGGGTCATCGCGGTCTTTGGGTCATCGAAGTGCTCTTTGAACCAGTCGACGGCGATCTCGTTCATGATGACGCCAAAGCAATCGGAAAGGATTAGGTTTGCCATAACGGGACAATTATATTTGAGTAACTTTCGAGAGGAAAGGAATATGATGGTTTTTCTTCGCGGTAGGGGAGAATAAGTGGTTTTTGCAGGGCTTTTTGATGTGATTTTGCCTGAATTCAACCCTTTCGACAAAAGTTAAGATGAATTAGGCGGAAAAGCCAAAAATCACGGCAAAACTCGTTTACTTTCATCCTCGCATAAATCGATATATCGATAATTCTAATTTCGTTGTTCTATCAATATTTTTGTAGCGATATAATTAAGTGCATTTCTTTTAGGTACTAAAAGGCAATGTTGATAATTTGGAGGCGCCCTTAGGGCGATACGCAAACATGAAAATCCGTCTTGAAGTCATCAAAGACGTCCGAGAGATTTGTCAACAGCACAAAGACGAACCTTCTCCGTTGATTGTCATTCTGGAAGAAGTCCAGAAGAAGTATGGCTACGTTCCTGTTGAGCTACAGGAAGTCATCTCTGAAGAAACCGGAGTCCCAGCTGCCGAGATCTACGGCGTTGTGACCTTCTACTCTTTCTTCTCTCTTACCCCAAAAGGAAAATACGTCATCCACGTCTGCTTAGGCACCGCTTGCTACGTCAAGAACGCTCAGGCTGTCTTGGATAAGCTCTGCACCATTCTTGGAATCAAACCTGGCGAGACAACCGAAGATGGACTCTTCACCATCGAGGCCGTCCGTTGCATGGGTGCTTGCGCTCTTGCGCCAGCTGTGTCCGTGAATGGCAAGGTCTTCCCACGTGTTAAGGCCACTGAAGTGGACAAGATCATCAAAGAGTTCCGTGATCAGGAGGGTAAATAACAATGGAAAAAATCCTTAACCCAGAAGCTTTAGATCAAAAAATCGCTGAATGTACTGAGAAGCTTAATGACAAGCTCTCCGGCAAAGGTGGCAAGCGTGCCATCCTCGTCTGCGGCGGCACTGGCTGCTTAGCAAACGATTCTCAGCCAATCTTCGACAAGATCGCCGAAGAACTCAAAGCCCGTCATTTAGATGACAAAGTCTCTGTTACCCGCGTCGGCTGCTTTGGTATGTGCTCCCAAGGCCCGTTCGTGAAAATCCTTCCAGAAGACACCCTTTACTGCAAAGTCAAACCAACCGATGTCGAAAAGATCATGACCGAAAGCATCGAAGGTGGAAAGATCATCGAGGAACTCCTCTATGTTGATCCAGTCACCGGCGAGAAGATCGTTCACCAGTCCGACATCCCATTCTATAAGAAACAACAGAAAGTCGCCCTCCACGGCGTCTCGACCGTCGATCCACTCGAAATCGAAGATGCCCTTGGCTGCGACGGTTTCAAGGCCTTACGCAAAGTCCTTACTTCCATGAAACCTCAGGAAGTCATCGACGAGGTCCTCAAGTCCGGTCTCCGTGGCCGTGGCGGTGGAGGATTCCCAACCGGCCGCAAATGGCAGTTTGCCGCTAACGTCAACGCACCTCAGAAATACATTGTTTGCAACGGTGACGAAGGTGACCCAGGCGCCTTCATGGATGAGTCCATGCTCGAAGGCAACCCATATGCCGTCGTCGAAGGTATGGAAATCGCTGGTTACGCTTTCGGCGCAACCGAAGGTTACTTCTACGTCCGTGCCGAATACCCAGTCGCCGTCGCTCGTTTAAAGAACGCCATCGCTGAGATGCGCAAAGCCGGCTTAATCGGCAAGAACATCCTCGGAACCGGATGGAACTTCGATGTCCATCTCCGTGAGGGTGCTGGCGCATTCGTCTGCGGCGAAGAAACCGCTCTTCTTAACTCCATCGAGGGAAAACGTGGTATGCCACGTCCTCGTCCACCGTATCCAGCCATCAAAGGTCTCTGGGGATGCCCAACCTGCGTCAACAACGTTGAGACCCTTGCTCAGATCGGATACATCATCCGCGTTGGCGGCGAAGAATTCGCCAAAGTCGGAACCGAAGGCTCAAAAGGAACCAAGGTTTTCGCTCTCGGCGGCAAAGTCAACAACGTCGGTCTTGTCGAGGTTCCAATGGGAACCACTCTCCGTACCCTTATCTATGATATCGGTGGCGGCGTTCCAAATGGCAAGAAGTTCAAAGCCATCCAGACTGGTGGTCCTTCCGGCGGATGCTTAACCGAAAAAGACCTCGATACCCCAATCGATTACGATACCTTAGTCGCCCGTGGCTCCATGATGGGCTCCGGCGGCGCCATCGTCATGGACGAAGACAACTGCATGGTCGACGTCGCTAAGTTCTACATGGACTTCATCTGCGACGAGTCCTGCGGCAAGTGCTCCCCATGCCGTATCGGTACCAAGCGCATCTACGAGCTCCTCACCGAGATCGTCGAAGGCCGCGGCACCCTTGAAACCCTTGAGGAACTCAAGGACCTCGCCAAGATCACCAAGAACAACTCCCTTTGCGCTCTTGGCCAGACCGCTGCC
>JAFXLR010000131.1 GCA_017531065.1 Bacilli bacterium | reverse complement strand
TATGGGTGGCATCGTCATCATCTCTTCTGAAGCATTTGCCAGGGCAAACCATCTTGATTGGTTTCTTTTCCTCATTCTCAAGCATGGTGTGGGCTTGAGCGGCTGAGGTTTGGGTTCTTAAAAGCAAGGAAGCATCGATATAGAAGGTATCCTGCATATCTCTGGCTGGATGGTCTTTTGGAACGTTGAGGAGCTCGAAATTGAAGTGATCGGTCTCAACGTCTCTTCCTTCGACGATGTCAAAGCCCATCGAAGCGAAGATGTCGCACATCTCATCGATGATGACCCAGCATGGGTTCATCTTGCCTGGGATGTGGGTTCTGCCTGGGAGGGTGAGGTCGATACGCTCACTCTTGAGTTTCTCATCAAGGGCGGCTTTCTCGATGGCTTCCTTCTTCTCGTTGAAGGCGTTTTCGATGTTGGCTCTAGCGTCATTGACGGCTTTGCCAAAGGCGCCTCTCTCCTCGGCCGGTATCTCTTTCATCTTGCCCATAAGCGAGGAAAGCTCGCTCTTTTTGGCAAGATAGGTGTTTCTAAAATTGGTGAGACCTTCTAGGTCTTTGACGTTACTAAGGTCCGCTAAGGCTTTTTCCTCAATGGCCTTAATCTGCTCTTTGGGTTCCATTATGTCCCTCCTAAAAATAAAAAAGAGGATGTCAGGAGTGCTTCCGCACGGTACCATCCCTCTTTGACTGCTCTTTGAGTGTCATCTCTTTTTGGCTATAACCCACGACGGGGAGAGTCTCCTCTCCGTTCTCAGACGGCGAATTCGCTAGACCTTCGACGAGACGGTCTCTCTATCCGTCTCTCCCACATGAGGAAGGCACCCTAGGTACTACTCCGCTTCAACGAACAACTAATTGTATTTCTCTTTTTTCTAAAAGAAAAGAGGCACAAGAACCTTATGCCTCGAATTCCTTCCAAACGTTATGATCAAGAAGGTCGCCAGGGAAATCTGAAACATCGACTTCATTTCCGTGCGACAAGGCGATCTCCGAGGAGAAGGAAAGGGATTTGACGGCGAAATCGGAAGAATCCTCCGCCTCTGATGAATCCGTTTTCTTTTTCTCGTTCATCTCGACGTTGAGCTCAAGGCCGATGTCGCCGATGCTTGTAACCGTGAACGGGATCGATAATGAACCTTTGATGGATTTGATTTCTCTGAGGGCGTCATCGATATAGCCATCGACTACGGTTTTGACCGAGGCGATATCCACATATCGATCAAAAAGTTTATCGAGAGGGTCTTTCACCAAATCGGCGAAATCTTCTTTGCTTTCGATGCTGGCGAATAAGGAATAATGCCCTTTTTCGTCTGTCTTAAGCGAAAGCTTCTTGTCGCTACACCTATCCTTGAGGGCATCCATGAAATATGGGCGAGCCCCATCAAAGATATCGACGAGCGGGAAAAGAGGGGCAAAGCTAGACCAGCTCGAAGAAAGGTCGATGAAGATTCTGTCTTCCAAGACGGTCCCTTCCCCAAAAGCTTCCTCAAAGATGATTCTGGTCAATTTGGCGTGAGAAAGGTCGAGATAGAGGCCTTGTTCGTATTCAAGAGGATTGCTGCTTTTCTTGGTCTCGGCGATATATGTGCTAAATGTCTGGGTGATTGAAGTGAGATCTTCCCCTTTTGAGGAAAGAGAGACTGTGGCGTTCTCAAAGTGCGTTTCCGTTTTGAATTCGTGCTCCTTTGTTAGGCCAAAGGCTTTGGTCGAAGCCTCGCCAAAGAACTCGATCCTATAAGGTTTTAGTTCGTTATTCGAAGAAGGCTCTTCCGAGGAAAAAGAAAGATCGCCACCGGTTTCGAAATCCATGGCGAAAAGAGGTTTATCACCCTTTTGTTTGATGGTTGCCTCTTGCTTGTCGTCGAGGAGGATCGGTTTTATGTCTTCGTCAAGGAATCCGAAAACCTTGTCCGAATCCTTAACCTCGACCCAAGTGTCGGCTTGAGAGGAGGATTCTTGAAGCGCGTTCGCACATGCGCCTAAAGCGAGAACGGAAGCAAAAAAGAGAATGCTTTTGCGTTTCATTTTAAGGAAGCCTCATACATGATGATTCCACCGGCGACGCCGACGTTAAGGGAATCAATCCCATCCATCTCGATGCGGACGTTTTGGTCGGCAAAAGCAATAGCTTCTTTAGACAGGCCTTGCCCTTCGTTTCCTAATAGGAGAGCGATTTTAGACGGGATTTGCAGGGATTTTAACGGTTTTGACGATTCTAAATCGGTGCCGAGGATGTGGTAGCCTTTGTTCCTAAGTTCTTTAAGGTCATCTAAAGATGAGGCGTTCTCGCTCTGCCTGACATTGAGATAGAAGATGGCGCCTTGGGAGGCCATAAGGACCTTTGGCGAATAGACCTCAGCGCAGCCTTTCGAAAGAACGACGTCATAGAAATGGAACGCTAAGGCGGACCTTAGCAAAGTGCCTAAGTTGCCTGGGTCTCTGACGTTCTCTAGATAAAGTACATGGTCATTCTTGAGTGGGGAATGAAGGCTTTTCTTGCAAAGGGCCACTATCCCTTCTGGGGTTTTGCTGAAGGTGATCTTT
>JAFXLR010000130.1 GCA_017531065.1 Bacilli bacterium | reverse complement strand
GTCGATTCGTTTGCCGATGACGTTCCTTGGGCGATATGAATCGGAGACGAAGGAGGCCATGGCGCTTTCTTCATAAGAATATAGAGCGGCGATCCTTGCGATACGCATCGACTCCTCTTTGGTGATGTATGCAGGTTTGATGGTTGGGTTGATCTCAATGAGAGAGGACATGAAGGCGTTGTTATCAAAGCCAAGCTGAAGGCTTCCGAATTTCCTTTCGCCGGTCTTTGGTCCGCTTTGGATGATGGAGGCGTTGCTGACGTTAAGATGGAAGACGTCGACGAAACGCTCGCTGACGTTCTCAAAGCCTTCCTCGATGGTGCTTGTCTCGTATTTCTTGGCGATGGCTTTGCAACCGTCTTCATTAATGAAGCTTCTGAGTGTGCCATATAGAAGCTCATTGCTAAAGAACTGGGCTGGGGTTCTAGGAGCCATGATCGAATAGAGATATAAGTGCTTTTTGCCAAGGATTTTGTGGTATGTTGCCACTAAACCGACGGCTTCAAGATATGAGAGGGCGTTCTCAAGTTCGCCGCTAGAGAGCCTATATTTGCCAAGGAACTCGGAGAGAGGTTTCTGCTCCCCTCCTTTTTCGGCGATGAAAGCGAAATAGACGGAGACGTTCTTGATGCCGATGATCGGCGCATAAAGATCGAGAGCGTACTCGTAATCGTTAGAGGAGATAAGGCTCGTTTTCCGTATCTCAAAGATATCGCTTGGGGATAATGTCGCTTTCATGTTGCTAAATCTTATCATTTTCTTTTGTGTCAAAAAAGGGCACTTTTTCCGACAACATCTAATTTTTTGGGACTTATCCACAATGCCCAAAGTCCGTAAATAGGCATATTCCCTAGAGATTACTTACTTTGTAACCACGCCAAATTGAGTTATCCACATTTTTATCCTCATTTTTTCCTTCCTTTGGCGTCCACCTTTTATATAGATAAAAAATCTTCAAATTTACCCCCTAAAAAATCTAACTATCCGGAAATATATGTAATATAATCGTCTTTGATTTTGGAGTTTGATAATGATCAAAAAAATCGGAATACTTACATCTGGTGGCGACGCTCCAGGCATGAACGCCGCAATCAGAGCAGTTGTCAGAGCTGGTCTCTCCCAAGGACTTGAGGTCTATGGCATCTTCGACGGATACCGTGGTCTCGTCGATGGGGACATCGTCAGAATGGACCGTTCTTCAGTCTCTGACATCGTCAATAGAGGCGGCACCATTCTTAGAACCGCCCGCTTACCTGAATTCAAAGAAGAGAGCGTCCGTCAGAAGGCGGTCGACATCCTCAAAGGCAAAGGCATCGAAGCCCTTGTCGTCATTGGAGGAGACGGTTCCTTCATCGGCGCGAAGAAACTCACCGAGCTTGGCATCAACTGCATCGGCCTCCCAGGCACCATCGATAACGATATCGCTTGCAGCGATTACACGATCGGATTCGACACCGCGATGAACACCGATATCGAGTGCATCGATAAGATCCGTGACACCACTGAATCCCACTCCCGCTGCTCCATCATCGAAGTCATGGGCAACCACTGCGGTGACCTTGCCTTGTTCTGTGGCCTTGCCGAAGGTGCTGAGATGATCCTCACCCCTGACCATCCAATCCCTGACGAAGAGGTCTTCGCTACATTGAGAAAGATGAGAGAAGAAGATCCGCACAAACGTGCCATCATCATCGTCTCTGAAAAGCTTTATCCTGATATCCATGCCTTTGGCAAACGCATCCAGGAAGAAACCGGATTCGATACCCGTGTTAACGTCCTTGGCCACGTCCAAAGAGGTGGCGCTCCAAGCGCATTCGATAGAGTCCTTGCCGCCCGTATGGGAAGCTACGCCGTTGATTGCTTACTCGAAGGCAAAGGCGGACGCTGCGTCGGACTCGTCAGCAACAAAATCGTCGATTACGATATCATTGAGGCTCTTGCCCTTCCTCGTGACAAGCACATCTCAATGCTTCGTATCGTCGATCTCTTGAAATAAAAAAGTAAGAGGAGATGCCAGTCATCTCCTTTTTTCTTGACAATGCGTCCCTCGGTTCTAGAATGTTTTTAGCGATGACGGAGACACGCTCAAATGCCTATAGGCATATGGAGTACCACTCCTGAGCCCCTGACGATGAGCCAGGCGTTGCCTATTCGCGTTAAGAGTAGGAAAGTGCACTCAACTAGAGTGAAGCAAGGTGGTACCGCGCGGAAGCGTCCTTAAGAGAAGAGGGCGTTTTTATTTTTTTCGCCCAGAAAGGTCACTTATGAAGATTATCTACGAAGGAAAAGAAATCGAGATCAAAGACGAGGCCAATGGCTTTGATTTGGCCAAGGAATTCGATAGCGAGAACAAAAACGAAGATGTCGGCTATCTCGTCGATGAGAAGATCTACGACATGAGGATGGCTTTGCCAGAAGGCAAGGAAATCAAATTCATCAAGAAAGGTTCCAAAGAGGCTTTCGAGATGCTTAACCACAGCACCTCTCACCTTATGGCCCAGGCTTTGACCAACCTCTACCCAGGTTGCAAGTTCGGTTATGGCCCTGCTATCGAAGAAGGCTATTACTATGACGTCGATTTCGGCGATGCCAAAGTCACGGAAGAGGATTTCGCCAAAATCGAGGCCGAGATGAAGAAATGCGCCAAAGAGAATAACCCATACATCCGTAAAGACATCACCGCCGATGAAGCGCGTGTTGCCTTTAAGAACAACGAATACAAGCAAGAGCTCATCGATGAGCACCAAGATGAGATGCTTACCACCTACCAAAACGGTGACTTCCTTGATTTCTGCAAGGGCCCACACATCCCATCAACTGGCTTAATCAAACACTTCAAGCTTCTTAGCGTCGCCGGCGCTTACTGGAGAGGCGACAGCAACAACAAACAGCTCACCCGTATCTATGGCACCTCCTGGTGGAGCGAAGAAGACCTCAAAGAACACCTCGAGATCTTAGAGAAGAGAAAGGCCAACGACCACCGCAAACTCGGCCGTGAGCTTGGTTTATTCATGATCACCGATTATGGTCCAGGATTCCCGTTCTTCTTACCAAACGGCATGACCCTTAAGAATGCCCTTATGGATTACTGGAAGAAGCTCCATATCAAATATGGATATAAGTTCATCGAAACCCCAACCATGCTTTCAAGAGAGCTTTGGGAAAAGAGCGGACACTGGGCTCACTACAAAGAGAACATGTACACCACCAAAATCGACGAGAAGGATTTCGCCATCAAGCCAATGAACTGCCCTGGTGCCATGCTCGTCTACAATAGCGAGATCCACTCCTACAAAGATCTTCCTCTCCGCTTAGCGGAGACTGGCCACGTCCACCGTCACGAAGCTAGCGGCGCCCTCAATGGCTTATTCAGAGTCCGCGCCTTCACCCAAGACGATAGCCACATCTTCGTCAGACAAGACCAGATCGAGAGCGAAGTCAAAAACATCATGAAGCTCTTTGATGAGGTTTATAGCGTCTTCGGACTTTCCTACAAGATCGTTCTTTCGACAATGCCAGATGACCATATCGGCAGCGAAGAATTCTGGAAGAAGAGCGAAGCCGCCCTTGCCGCTGCTTGCGAATCTAGCGGCCACGAATACTCAATCAATCCAAAAGACGGTGCCTTCTATGGTCCAAAACTCGACTTCAAACTCAAGGACTGCATGGGCAGAACCTGGCAATGCGGAACCATCCAGCTTGACGTCAACCTCCCAGAGAGATTCAACTGCTACTACATCGACCAAAACGGCGATAAGGTCATGCCTGTCATGCTCCACCGCGTCGTCTTCGGTTCAATCGAGAGATTCATCGGCATCATCACCGAAAACTTTGGCGGTGCCTTCCCAACCTTCCTTGCCCCAGTTCAAGTGAACCTCCTCCCAGTCAATGGCGAGGTCCATGGCGAATACGCGAAGAAGCTTTATAACATCATGTCCTCTGAAGGCATCAGATGCGAGATCAGCGGCGACAACGAGAAACTTGGCTACAGAATGAGGCAATCGATCGTTAAGAAGATTCCATTCACCCTTGTCCTTGGTGACAAAGAGATGGCTAATAACGAAGTTACCTACCGTGTCTATGGTCAAGAGAAGCAAATCACCGTCTCCTTTGAGGAATTCAAGAAGATGGTCCACCACTCCATCGAGACATACGCCAAATATTAATTAGGTATATGAACTAAGGGAACCCAAAAAACCGGGGTTCCTTTTTTCTTATCCCCTCTCTTTCGGTAGCGCTTTCACCAAATCAAGAAAGCCCTTTACAAAAAGAAAAGGCCTTTTTCCTAAGAAAAAAGCCATGAAGTCAATTTTGGGTGGACATAGAGGGGAGAATGATTTTTAATGTACTAGTATTTCAGTAAAGAGGTATTTATGAAAAAACAATTACTTTTCCTCTCCTTACTTTCGTCCTTAGTCCTTGGCTCATGCGTATCGCCAGTTGCCAAATCTAGCGTCGAAGGCGGAGAAACCAGCACCGAAGAAAGCACTTCTTCCATTGCCCTTTCTTCCATCACCGCTCCTGATTCCTTAGATCCAGAAGCCCAGCCAGAAGGTGACATCCACTCTGAGCTTCAGTACAAGTATCTTTGCGACGAATGGACTTCTATCAAGACATACGTTCCAAAGACCAACGCCAGCGGACAGAACCCAGGCAACCTTTCCTCCCCAAGAGGATTGATCCTTGATTTCGAAGATGCCGAAGACGCTGACACCTACTACATCGAAATCTCCAAAAACGCCAACTTCGAAGGCTCCAAGATCGTCACTTCCACCGAGAAGAGCTACGCCTACAAGAGCGCTGAGATTGGCGTCAACTACTACTACAGAGTCGCTTCCAGCACCGAAGGCTTAGCCACTGCTACCGTCAAGACCAAAGCTTCCGCCCTCATCGCCCCAAGAAACATTGAGGTTGGCGGCGTCGTCAACTTCCGTGATATCGGCGGTTGGAAAACTTCCTTAGTCGAAGGCGGCTACATCAAGCAGGGTCTTTACTACCGCTGCGGTGAATTCAACAAGACCAGCGCTGCCAACGCCAAAAACATCACTGCCGAAGGCAAAGCCCTCGTCAAAGAACTCGGCATCAAAGTCGATATCGACATGAGAGACGAGCGTAACG
>JAFXLR010000018.1 GCA_017531065.1 Bacilli bacterium | reverse complement strand
TGAATTCCAGAACATGACCCGCAACCTCTTAGAGAGATGCAAGGCTCCAATGGAAAAAGCCATGGCTGATGCCAAACTCAACTACAGCGACCTCGGACAGATCCTTATGATCGGTGGCTCCATCCGTATGCCAGCCGTGCAGGATATGGTTCGTCAGGTCACCGGACACGAGATCAACCTCTCAGTCAACCCAGACGAAGCCGTTAGCCGCGGTGCCGCCTTACAGGGCGCCGTCATCGCTGGTGACGTCAAGGATGTCGTCCTTCTCGACGTCACTCCTCTTACCCTTGGCATTGAGACCCTTGGCGGAGTCATGACTCCTCTTATCCCAAGGAACACTACCATTCCAACCACCAAGAGTCAGGTCTTCTCAACTGCCGAAGACAACCAGCCAGCCGTCGACATCATGGTTTACCAAGGTGAAAGACAGATGGCCCACGATAACAAATTACTCGGCCACTTCCAGCTTTCTGGCATCAAACCAGCAAGACGTGGACAGCCAAGAATCGAAGTCACCTTTAGCATTGACGTCAACGGTATCGTCAAAGTCAGCGCCAAAGACCTCGACACCCAGCAATCCCAGGACATCACCATCAGCGGTTCCAATGGCCTTTCCAAAGAGGACATCGACCGTATGATCAAGGAAGCTGAGGAGAACAAAGAGGCCGATGCCAAGCGTAAAGGCGACATCGAGGTCAAGAACAAGGCTCAGACCTACATTGACCAGATCAACCAGACCTTAGTCGAACAAGGCGACAAGCTTACCCAAGAGCAGAAAGACGAACTCATCAAGATCCGTGACGAAGCTCAGGGCGCTATGGGTGCCAACGACATCGAGAAACTCCGCGAGATCGTCGGAAGACTCGAAGATACCGCTGCGAAAGCCGCTCAGTACGCTCAGCAAACTGGTGCTAACCCAAATCCAGGAGCTGATGCTTCTAATGCCGGACAGACTGGTGCCGACGATGTCGTCGATGCCGATTTCACCGACAAGAAAAACTAATCATCATTTACGAGGTGGTGGCGTCAAAAACTAGGCGCCACCAGCCTTTTGTTAAAAAGGAGTAAACAATGGCAGAGGCAAAACGCGACTATTATGAAGTCCTTGGCGTGTCCAAAAGCGCGTCCAAAGACGAAATCAAAAGCGCCTACCGCAAACTAGCCAAGCAATACCATCCGGATATCAACCATTCTCCTGACGCTCCAAAGAAATTCGAGGAGATTCAGGAGGCCTATGACGTCCTCTTCGACGACACCAAGAGAAAGCAGTATGACCAATTCGGACACGCTGCCTTCCAGCAAGGTGGATCGACAGGAGGAGCAGGCAACCCATTCGGAGGAGCTGGCTTCTCAGGCGCCGGTTTTGGCGATGTCGACCTCAATGACATTTTCTCTAGCTTCTTCGGAGGCGGAAGACGCAGCTCAAGAAGTGCTGGCGGTCCACAAAAAGGAAACGATGTCCTCATTCAGCGCACCATTTCCTTCATGGATTCCATCAAAGGCACCCGTCTTAGCGTCCCAATAACCTACGATGAGCCATGCTCCCATTGCCATGGCACAGGCGCAGAGAGCCCAAGCGATATCTCAACCTGTCCGTATTGTGGCGGTCGCGGCTACACTTTGCATACCCAGAGAACCCTCTTTGGCACCATGCAGACCGAAGGCCCATGCGATCATTGCCACGGGACTGGCAAAGTTGTCAAAAACAGCTGCAAAACGTGTGGAGGCAGTGGTTACAACCGCGTTCATAAGGATCTTGACGTCAATATCCCAGCCGGCATCAATAACGGCCAGCAGGTCCGCGTCAAAGGCAAAGGCGAAAGGGGCGTCAATGGCGGAGAAAATGGTGACTTATACATCGAAGTCCGCATCAAGAAAGACCCAATCTTCACCCGTGATGGAAATGATATCCACATGGAACTTGAGTTATCCTTCGTTGACTGTGCTCTCGGCGCGAGCTTAGACGTCCAAACCGTCTATGGCTCTGTCGAGGTTTCAATCCCAGCAGGAACGCAGCCAAATCAGATTCTCAAACTCAAAGGACAAGGCGTCAAAGACCTCCGCACCGGACGTCCAGGCGACCAGTTCCTTCACGTGAAAGTCACGACGCCGACGAATCTATCGTCTACTGAGAAAGACTTGCTTAGACAATTTCAAAAAGAAGAGCAAGCCAAGCTCGGTAAGTGGTGGAACAAAGGCAAAAAATAAGATTAAGGTCTCACAATGTGAGGCCTTTTTTCTTGCTCGTATGCGTGCGAAGGGGTTATGCTATCATTTGTACTAGAAGAACAAACTATGCCTACTTGTAGAAATTGCCATCGCACAATCGGAAAATTTGATGCCGATGTCTGCCCATATTGCGGAACTCCAGATCCAATCGATTCCCAGTATCGGACCAAAGACATGACGTCTTTCATCGATCCTCAGAAGCCAAAATCTGGCTTGTATAAGCAAGGACGCCGTTCTGGAAGATGAGGTCCGCAACAACATCACCGGAATGAAAAACGAGCTGGCGAACGCGATGGTTTACGGTCTTATCGCCGACAATCCGCTCGGAATCAACGGACTCTTCAAGCACTACGACAGGTACGGCAGCACCATCACAAATAATCTCGCCGACGACACCGATTCGGCGCACTACGTCTTCAGCGCGCTCGGCCTGACCGGCAACTCGTCCGACAAGACGAAGCTCGGCTCCATCGCGCTCGTCGGGTGGTCGCCGAACGCAATCACGGCGTTCCACGACGAGGG
>JAFXLR010000129.1 GCA_017531065.1 Bacilli bacterium | reverse complement strand
TCCGAAGACCTTCACTTATATCAAAGACGGAAGGTTCTTATCGGTTAAGCTAGCGTCTGATGTTAGGCTTTTCTCATTCGGTCTAAGCGAGGATTCCTTTGACTTAGACACCAAGGTTGATCTCATTTGTTCCTTTAGGATTAATGAGTTCAGAGGAAAGCGCTCATTAGATATTTTGTGTGAAAAGACCTTCTAAACTTGTTTAGAATCTAATCTTTTGGAGTATAATCAACTTGTTATGGATAACAAAGTTGAGGCCAAAACAGCTAAAGAAAGCAAGAAATTGCTGCCTAATGGCGGCTATCCTATGCATTCTTTTGACGATGTCAAAGAGCTTTACTTTACCTATATTAAGAACCAAAAAGATAGAGACATGATCGAGAAAGCCTATCTTTTTGCGGCAAATAAACACAAAGGGGTTTTCCGTAAAAGCGGAGAACCTTATATACAGCACCCAATTGAAGTGGCCTATATCTTGGCCTCTCTTCAGGGTGGTCCTGAGACCATCGCAGCCGGTCTTCTTCACGACGTTGTCGAAGACACCGATGCGACAATCCAGGATATTGAAAGAGAATTTACTCCCGATGTCGCGCTTATCGTTGATTCTTTAACTAAGATCCAACGCATGAAGCTTTCCCATAGAACCGAGCAGGATTTCGAAGCGGAGGATCACCGTAAGATTTTCCTCGGCATGGCGAAAGATGTCCGTGTCATCATCGTAAAACTAGCAGACCGTCTGCATAATTTGCGCACGCTTGATGCTTTAAAACCAGAGAGGCAGCAGGCTCTTGCCAAAGAAACACTCGATGTTTTTACTCCAATCGCCCATCGTCTTGGTATCTGCAAGATGCAAAGCGAGATGGAAGATTTATCCATTAAATATCTCGAGCCTGAGAAATATAACGAGATCCTTGCCTTGCTTAATGCAAGGGAGGCAAACCGCCAAGGCTCGCTCGACGCGCTTCAGAAACGTATCGCGGATCTTCTTTTCGAAAACAAGATCAAGTTCCGTATGGAATCTCGTATTAAATCGATTTACTCGATTTATCGCAAGATGTATCTGAAGCATTATAACTTCGATGAACTCTACGATATTCTCGCTGTTCGTATTATCACCGACAGCGTCATGAACTGTTACACAATCCTTGGTATCATCCACGCGACATATAAGCCGGTTCCTGGGCGTCTTAAAGATTACATCGCCATGCCTAAGCCGAACCTTTATCAGTCTCTCCATACAACAATCGTCTCCGGCGACGGAAACATCTATGAGGTTCAGATTAGAACCGAAGAGATGGACGAAGTCGCTGAAAGCGGTGTTGCCGCACACTGGAGATATAAGGAAGGCGAGCACTATAACGCCAGAGAAGAACAGCGTGACATCGAGGAAAAACTCCATTGGTTCCGTGATTTCGTCTCTATGAGCGCCGAAAATGAGAGCAGTGATGCGAAAGAATACATCGCAGCCCTTGAGCACGACGTCTTCAACGCGAACGTTTATGTTTTCACCCCGTTGGGTAAAGTCATCGATCTTCCAGCAGGGGCGACCGTCCTCGACTTCGCTTATCGCATCCATACCAAAGTCGCAGAAAGTGCGATTGGCGCTGTTGTTAATGGCGCTAACGCAGCCTTGTCAACGGTCCTAAAGACCGGTGATGTCTGCGAAATCAGAACCGCCAAAAACGCGCCAGGACCGAATGATTCCTGGCTTGAGATCGCTAAAACATCTTCTGCCAAAGCCCATATCAGGCGTTTCTTACAGAAGAAGAACGATTTCCTCCGCGAAGACCTCATCAATAAAGGCAAGGAAAACTGTCTTGAGGCCTTTGGCCAGCAGGGAATCGGACCTGGCGAGATGGAAAAGCTCCTCAATGATTCTAAGACGCTCGAACACTTCAACGCTAAGAGCCTTGAGAACCTTTATGAGCTTGTGGCCAACAGGAATCCTGCGCCTCTTTCGATAGTTGATTTCCTTGGAGTTCGTAAGAAATCCTCGAAACCAAACCTCGTATCCGTTGTTAGAAGCGATTCCAAAACTCCGGTTTTGGTCGACGGTGTCGACAATATCGCGATTTCTCTCGCGAAATGCTGCACACCAGTTCCTGGAGATGACATTGTCGGTTATGTCGTAAATGGCAAGGGAATCGTCGTTCATAGAGCGTCATGCGCTAACGTTACCAAAGGAAAACCACGTCTCATCGATGTCCATTGGAATCCAGACCTGGGTGTTACATCTAAATTCCCAGCGCTTATCAGGATTTATGCCAACGACCGTCCAAATCTTCTTGTCGATATCATGAGTGCGCTCTCTACCAGAGGCGTCCTCGTCACCGACTTAAAGATCCATTTGATGGAAAAAACGATGAATGACGTAGTCAACCTCACCATTTATGTCAGCGATAGTGCTACAATCTTACAGGTCTTCCAAACCATTCTCGAAATCAAAGGCGTTTATAACGTTGAACGCGTCATGAAATAGAAAGGAAAGTTACATGCCAAATTACCAGCCAGTCAAAGGTACCCACGATATCTATGGCAAAGAAGCCATTGGTATGCGTTATATCGAAGCCGTTTTAGGAGCGGCTTGCGAACTCTACGGTTATAAAGAAATAATCGTCCCATCGATGGAATACACCGAAGTCTTTGCTCGTGGAACGGGTGAAGGCAGCGATATCGTCCGCAAAGAGATGTACACCTTCCTTGATAAAGGAGACCGCAGCATCACCCTCCGTCCTGAATTCACCGCCGGTGTCATGCGTGCCATCATCTCCAACAAGCTTTATGCAGGGGACCTTCCTCTCAAACTTTATTACCAAGGCCCAGCTTTCCGTTACGAAAGACCACAGCTTGGCCGTTATCGCCAGTTCCACCAGTTTGGTGTCGAAGAAGTTGGTTTAGATAGCTCAAGAGCCGATGCCGAGTGCATTTGCTTAGCTGTCAGCGCCCTTCAGATGCTTGGTTTTGAGAACGTCAAACTCAAGATCAACTCCTTAGGAGACAACGAAACCAGAGCCGCTTACCGCGAAGCTTTGGTCAAATACTTCAGCGGCCACATCGATGAGATGTGTGACGATTGCAAAGAGCGTATCAAGCTCAATCCTCTCCGTATCCTCGATTGCAAAGTCGAGCACGATCAGGAAATCGCCAAAGGCGCTCCAAAAATCAAAGATTATCTCAGCGAAGCGAGTGAGAAGCGTTTCTATGAAACCTTAAATATCATCAACGCGATGGGAATCGATTATGAGATCGACGAGAATCTTGTCCGCGGACTCGATTACTACAGCGAAGTCGTCTTCGAGATCCATCTTACGAGCCCAGAAAACAAAGACTACGGCGCAGTTTGCGGCGGTGGTCACTATGGCGGACTCATCAAAGGTCTTGGCGGACCTGACTTAGCCGGCGTTGGCTTTGCCATGGGCTTAGAGCGCGTCTATAGCCTTATGGAAGACAGCCATCTCCTTGATCACATCGAAGAAGGCGTTGACCTTTATGTCATGCCTGTCGGAGACAAAGTCCTCGATGCTGCCTTCGAAATCACGATGGCCTGCCGTTCCTTCGGTTATTCAACTGAGACCCCATTGGCCGCTCTTAAATTTGGCGCCATGTTCAAGAAAGCCGAACACTTAGGCGCGAAGTATGCCCTCATCGTTGGCGAGGAAGAAATGGCCAACGGTATCCTTAAGATCAAAAATCTCCAAAGCCAAGAGCAGAAGGAGATTTCGTTAGAAAACCTCCAGGAAGAGCTCGATAGTATCTTCCACGAAGGACACGAAGAACATCATCACTGTCATTGCCACGAAGAGTAATTGGAAAGGAGAAAAAATGGAAAGAACAGATTACAATGGCGAGCTACGTTTATCTGACGTTGGCCGCGAAGTAAAGCTTGTTGGCTGGGTTTCTACAAGAAGAAGACTCGGTGCCATCGAGTTTATTGACTTACGCGACAACACCGGAATCGTTCAGCTCATGATTAAAGAAGGGGTTGAAGTCCCTGACGTCAGAAACGAGTATGTCATTTCTGTCACCGGAATCGTCTCCAAGAAAGAAGTTCCGAATCCAAAGCTTCCTACTGGCGATATCGAAGTCATCGTCAAAGAGCTTAAAGTGGTCAACAAGGCCGAGAACCCGCCTTTCATAATTGCCGATAAGACCGATGCTTTGGAGGAAACCCGCCTTCAGTATCGTTATCTTGATCTTCGCCGCCCAGAGATGCAGCGTCGTCTCCGCGTCAGAGCCAAGATCGTTCAGCTTACCCATGAGTATCTCGATAAGAACCGTTTCTTAGAAGTGGAAACCCCAATCCTTAACTTGGCCACTCCAGAAGGCGCGCGCGACTATATCGTCCCATCCCGTCTTCACCATGGTTCCTTCTATGCTCTTCCGCAGTCTCCTCAGCTCTTCAAACAGCTCCTTATGATCGGCGGAATCGAGCGTTATTACCAAATTGCAAAGTGCTTCCGTGACGAAGATTTACGTGCTGACCGTCAGCCTGAGTTCACTCAGATCGACGTCGAGTGCTCCTTCATGGAACAAGATGACATCCTTACCCTTTGCGAAGGAATGCTTCAGAGATATTTCAAAGAAATCGTCAACTTTGATGTCCAGCTTCCTCTCCGTCGTATCAATTATTGGGATGCCATGGACACTTATGGCAGCGACAAGCCAGACACCCGTTATGGCTTAACCTTAAAAGATGTTTACGCCATCATGAAAAAAACCAGCTTTGCTGGATTCGATGACGCCAAATACATCCGTGCCATCGTCATTCCTAACCATGCTACCGAAACAAGCCGCAAGGTTCTTGATGAACTTCAGGTCGAAGCCAGAAAGTTCGGTCTTAAGGGCGTTATGTCCCTTAAATACAATGGTGGAGCCTTAAGCGGTTCCTTCACCAAGTTCATGGATGAAGCCACTCAGAAAGAATTGATTGAGACCTTATCCCTCAATGAAGATGATCTCGTCTTATTCGCTGGCTCTCCGTATCGCCGTGATGTCGACTTCGGTCTTGGTGCTTTAAGAACCCGCTTCGCCAAAGAGATGGGCTTAATCAAGCCAGGCACCTATGATCTTCTTTGGGTTATCAGCTTCCCGATGTTCGATAAAATCGAAGGAACTGAAGATCAGTACACAGCCGAGCATCACCCATTCACCCGTCCACGCGATGAGGATCTGCCGTACCTTGATACCGATCCAGAGAAAGTCCTCGCCTATGCTTACGATATCTGCATCAACGGATACGAAGCCGGCGGTGGAACCTTAAGAATCTACGACCACGATACCCAGTGGAAGATCTTCAAACTTCTCGGTCTTTCCGATGAAGACGTTGCCAAGAAGTTCGGTTGGTTCATCGATGCCTTCAAGTATGGTGCGCCGCCACACGGTGGATTCGCCCTTGGCCTCGATCGTTTATCCATGATCCTCTCTGGCACCGATAATATCCGCGATGTTGAGGCATTCCCAAAGAACCTTCAGGCCGTGGATCCTATGTCCAAAGCCCCAGCTGGCGTCAGCCAAGAGGCACTCGATACTGTTGGTATCGAATTAAAGAAGGAGTAAATAATATTCTTTAGAATATTAATGAAACTATAAATTGACTAAAAATCTACTAAGGAGAATTACATGATTAGTCACTTCAATGAAAAGGATGCGCTCGCAGTCAGCGCTATCCGTGCTCTCGTAATCGACGAGATCAACAAGGCCAACAGTGGCCACCCAGGCATGGCGCTTGATATCGCTCCAGCCCTCTATGTTCTTTATAAGAACCATCTTGTCGCCGATCCTAAGCACCCAGAATGGATCAACCGCGACCGCTTCGTTCTATCGAGTGGACACAACAGCGCTCTTCTCTACGCTATGCTCCACGTTGCCGGTTACGAAGTAAGCCTCGACGATATCAAACAGTTCCGTCAGCTTAACTCCCGCACCCCAGGCCACCCAGAATTTGGCTGGACCAAAGGTGTCGACGCCACCGGTGGTCCTTTAGGACAGGGCGTTGCCCAAGCCGTTGGTATGGCTATGGCCGAAGAAAAGATTCGTGGTTCCTACGCTGAAGGCGAGAAGATCATGAATCACTATACCTACTGTCTCTGCGGCGATGGCTGCTTAGAAGAAGGTATTGCCCAGGAAGCCATCTCTCTTGCCGGAATGCAGAAGCTTGGCAAGCTCATCCTTATCTACGATAAGAACACTTCCACCCTTGATGGCCCAACCAGCAACTCCATGACCGAAGACGAGATCCTTCGCTTCAAGGCCATGCAGTGGAACGTCCTCGAAGTCAAAGATGGCAACGACCTCGATGAGATCGACGCCGCTTTAACCGAAGCCCGTAAGCATTCCGATGCTCCTACCATGATTCTTATCAACACCGTCATCGGTTATGGTTCTCCAAAAGCCGGAAGCCACACCACCCACGGTTCTCCTTTAGGAGAGGAATTAGGCGCTGCCACCAAGAAAGCCCTTGGTTTCGATTTCCCTCCGTTCACTGTTCCAGAATCCACCTACGCCGAGTTCGATGAGAACCTTGGCAAGCGTGGTGCCAAAGCTTATGCCGATTACAAGGCCGCTTATGCTGCCTATGGCAAAGCCCATCCAGAAGAGCTCAAAGTCTTCGAAGCTGCCTTCAAGCGTGATGTCACCGGCTTCAAGTTCGCCGATCCATCCGTTGCCGAGAAACCAGAAGCCACCCGTAATTCCAGTGGCCGTATGCTTGTCGAAGTCGCTGCCAACATCCCATTCACCTTTGGTGGAAGTGCCGACGTTGCCTCCAGCGTCAAGACCGCTATCCCAGGCGACCCAGGCTTCGATGCCGAACACCGTTCCGCCAAAAACGTCAACTGGGGTATCCGTGAATTCGCCATGGCCGCTGCCCAGAACGGCATCTTGCTCCATGGTGGTTTGACCACCTACGTTGGCTGCTTCTTAGTCTTCAGCGACTACATGAAGAACGCCATCCGTATGAGCGCCATCCAGCACTTACCAGCCATTTATCTCTTCTCCCACGACAGCATCGCCGTTGGCGAAGATGGTCCAACCCACGAACCAATCGAGCAGCTTGTTGCTCTTAGAAGCATCCCAGGCGTCGAGGTTCTCCGTCCAGCCGATACCAAAGAGTGCTTTGCCGCTTGGCGTTTAGCCCTCGAGACCAAAGATCACCCAGTCTGCCTTATCCTTTCCCGTCAGAACCTCCGCAACCTCGAGAATTCTTCTCTCAAGACCGTTGCCGATGGTGCCTACGTCGAAAAGAAAGAAGAGAACGCCGATCTTGAGCTCATTGCCACCGGTAGTGAAGTGGGCCTTGCCCTTGATGCTGCCGCTCTTCTCAAAGAGAAAGGCATCAAAGCTAGCGTTATCTCCATGCCAAGCTGCGAGCGTTTCGATAAGCTCCCACAGGAAAAGAAGGATGCCATCATCACCCTTCCAAAAGCCAAGCGCGTTGCTATCGAGATGTTAAGCGGACTCTCCTGGTACAAATATGCCGACAACGTCATCTCTCAGGATGAATTCGGCTACAGCGCTCCAGCTGACGAAGTTATGGATGTCTGTGGCTTCACCGCTGAGAAAGTCGCGGCCAAGATTGCCAAACTTATTGCCTAATACTTCCTTTGTAACAGCGATTTAAGTACAATAATCACATGAGCGATTTCTACTATCTCAACAATTACCAGCAAGCTGGAAAGATGGGTATCAACCGAAAAGCTTTCGAGAATATCGTCACCATCGCGAGCAACAATCTCCAAAACGTTAAGATCAACAACTATGGAGAAGCGCTTACCCGCCTTGGAAACATCATCTCAGCTGTCCGTCCGGTCAAAGCCTTCTTTAAGAAGGATGGCCGCGTGGATTTCATGCTGGACGTTGTGGTGGGAGATAACGTGACTGCGATCGCTGATCTTTGCACCTCGATTCAGGAAGAGGTTTCCAACAGCGTCTCGATGATGTGCGAAACCGTCCCTGTCTCTGTTGAGATTCGCGTCTCAAGAGAGAAGCCAAAAAAGAAGTCTTCGAAAAAGAAGGCCAAGGCTGAGTAACCAGGAAGATTACAAAGTAATAGTGGGCGCTACCAAAAAAAGGTGGCGCCCTTTTTGTTTCCTCTTTCTCTTTTCGATAGATGTGATAAACTAAGACGCCTTTATTAGGAGGCTTGATCTTTATGGAAAAAACACTATCTCGCAACAAAGCTCATGAAGTCGCGCTCTTCGCGATTTATGATGTCCTGACCTATTCCCAAGCGAAGTTACCAGCTCCAATCGAGGATATCGTCAGCGGTTTGACCGAAAAGTCTTTTGCGGATAGTGACTTTTTTGTTAAGGAAATGGTTTTGGACATGGTCAAACATTACCAAGAGATCATCCCGATTTTTGAGAAAAACATGAGGAAGTGGACGTTTGATCGTCTTAACCTTCTCGAGCAAGCTTTGCTTTTGCTTGCATATTGCCAGTCTTATTACAGTGTCGAGAAAACAGATAAAGCCATCATCATCAATGTTTCGGTTGAGTTGGCCAAGAAGTATCTGAGCGATAACGACTATAAATTCGTTAATGCGATCCTGGATAAGGTTTTGGCCTAATGGAACAGAATAAGTATTTCAGCGTTACAGCGCTTAACACCCTCATCAAATCCAAAATCGATGGCGATGAGGAACTGCATAACGTTTACGTTAAAGGGGAGATTAGCAATTGGAAAAGCTATAACTCCGGCTTTTTCTTTGACCTCGTGGATGAGAAAAAGAGCGTGATTCCATGCATCCTTTGGAGCGACAACTATCTCTATTTGCCATTCGAGCCTAAAAACGGAGATGAGGTTATCGCCTTAGGCTCCGTAAGCGTGTATGTAGGAAGAGGCCGCTATAACTTCACCGTCAAAACCTTAGAAAAGTTTGGTCAGGGCGCTGCTTTGCTTGCCCTTGAGGCCCTTAAGAAGAAACTTCAGGCCGAGGGCTTGTTCGATATTTCTCACAAAAAGCCAATACCAGAGTTCCCTAAGAGCATCGGATTGATCGTAGGGGATAAGAGTGCTGCTGAGGCCGACCTCATCAAAAATATCTCCAGACGCTGGCCTTTATGCGATATTCTCGTTTTTCCATCGCTCGTCCAAGGCAAGGATGCCCCAAAAGAGCTCCTAAAGGCCCTCAGGAGAGCGGAAACGACTGAAATCGATATTTTAATCATCGCACGCGGCGGCGGCTCAAATGAGGACCTTAGCGCGTTTAATGACGAGGCGTTGACCAGAGAGTTATATGCTTGCACCATTCCATGCATCTCTGCGGTAGGCCACGAAATCGACACCACATTGATTGACTACGTCTCGGATTTGAGAGTTAGTACGCCAACAGGAGCAGCTGAAGCTGCAACTCCGGATCAACAAGAGATTAGGGCCATTTTACTTGGCGCAGAAGATTCGCTTAATACCGCGATGAAGAATCTCCTTTCAAAGAAAAGGGATCAGCTTAATGCGCTTAGTGTCAGGCCATTCTTTAAAAACCCTTCTTCGAACTACGCCAAAGCTAAAGAAGAAGTTCAGCAATTATCGAAGCGTTTAGAAATGTCTTTGGATCATCTCTTAGAGATGTCCAGCAACCAAGTTCGTTCCCTGTCGTCTAGATTAGAGGCATTAAACCCTCGTAATGTTATTAGCCGTGGCTATTCCATGACGACGGATGAAAGAGGTAACATTGTTACGTCTATTAAACAAATAGCAGAAGGTGACACGCTAAAAAGCGTATTGAAAGATGGCACGATAACGTCTAAAGTCACCTCCAAGGAGTAAACCTTATGGAAAAGAAACAAACTTTCGAAGAAAAGCTCGCTCGTTTGAACGAGATTGTCGAAAAAGTCGAGAACACGACGCTTTCTTTAGAGGATGCAATGAAGCTTTATGAGGAAGGAAACTCCTTGATTAAAGATCTGCAAAAGTCTTTAGATGAAGCGGAGACAAAAATCCAAGTTATCAAAGATAAATAATAGCATTTAAGTAAATTATTAGTAGTTTTCAAGTTGTTTAGTCATGGCAAAAGAGATAGAGCACATCGACATAAAAACCATTAAAGACCCAAGCGTTGTCAAAGGATTGAAACGCGAGTCTTTGGCTTTGCTTTGCCAAGACATGAGGCAAGAAATCATCAGAGCGACATCAGAATATGGTGGACATCTTAGCTCAAACTTAGGCGTAGTCGAGTTAACCGTTGCCTTGCATCGTAACTTCGATTTCCCAAAAGATAAACTGATTTTCGATGTTTCCCATCAGTCCTATACACACAAGATCCTCACTGGCCGCAGTTTGGAAAACCTCAATTCTAAAGATGGCGTCTCCGGTTTCATGCGTATGGACGAATCCGAATATGATTGTTACGAATCAGGCCATTCCTCGACTTCACTTTCTGCCGCAGAAGGATTTGCGGTGGCTCGCGATATAAAGAAAGAGGATTATTACATTGTTCCAGTAATCGGCGATGGCTCCTTGGTTAATGGCCTTTCTTTTGAGGCTTTAAACCATATTGCCGGTCGCTTTGGCAAGATGATCATCGTCATCAATGACAATGATATGTCCATTTCTCGCCCAGTCGGCGGATTCGGTCGTTTCTTTCGTCGCATCTCAACAGCTAAAGGTTATAACTCTTTCAAAAACAAATATAAGAACGCTTTGGAGAAAAACGCTGTTGGCCGCTGGTTTTACAGATGCAGCTACAGTCTGAAGAACGGCATCAAACGTCTTTTGGTTCCATTCACTTTGTTCGATAATCTCGGATTCACTTATATGGGTCCATTCGACGGCCATGATATTAAGATGCTTGATAAGGCCTTCAAGCGTGCAAAAAACGCGACCAAAACTGTTATTTTCCATGTTTATACAACAAAAGGAAAAGGCTACGAACCAGCTGAGATGGACAAAACCGGCTATTGGCATGGCGTAACGCCTTTTGAGATTGAGACCGGAAAACCAAAGAATCAGCATCCTGACTATTGCTCATGGCCTCACTTGGTTGGCGATTTAGTCAAAATAGAGATGGAAAAGCACGATGATGCCTTACTTATTTGCCCAGGCATGATCAAAGGAAGCCATCTTGAAGACGCCTTCGAAGCATATCCAGAGAGATGCATTGATGTAGGCATAGCCGAAGAACACGCTTTGACAATGGCTGGTGCCAGCTATTTAGCTGGAATGCACCCAATTGCCTGCGTTTATTCGACTTTCTTGCAAAGAGCTTACGATGAAATCTTGCACGATTGCGCAAGAATGAACGTCGACATGACGCTCCTTATTGATCGAGCCGGACTTGTCGGAAAAGACGGCGAAACCCATATGGGCATCTATGATGAAGCCTATTTGAAATCCATTCCAGGAACCAATCTTTATATGCCTTCGAACACGCAGGAATTGCGCGGTCTCATCGACTATTCTATGGAAAAAGGACATGGAATCGTTGCCATCAGATATCCGCATACTCTTTTTAAATGTAAAGAAAATGACGGAGCCTCATGGGAGGTTAAACCGTGGGTTAAATTGGCAAATGTAAAGAATCCAAGCGAAGCTGTTATTGCCGTTGGACCTAAAGGAAGAGATTTATTAAACGCCTTAAAAGAAAAAGGTTATCAAGGCGAAATGATCATCGCGGTCAAACTCTTGCCTTTATCAGATGATGTCGACGAGATTGTAAAGATGGATAAAATCTATGTTTACGATTCATACGGAACTGAAGCCGGCTTTGTTGAAACCTTGAAAGCTGCCTTAATAGATAAAGGATTCAAAGGTTCGATCAAAGCGTTTGCCGTTCCGAACGTTTATGTTCAGCACGCGACAATCGCTGAGCAGGAAGAAGAATTTGGTTTGGACATCGATTCTGTCATCAAACAAATTCTATAAATTAGTTAACATAACGGAACACATAAAATAAAATATCTACGTGGCCAAAATAATCATTCACGTAGATTTAAATGCATTCTTTGCTACGGCTGAGCAGATCCGTCGTCCAGAATATGTCGGAAAACCGGTAATTGTTGGCGGCTTAGGACCTCGTGGCGTTGTTTCAACGGCTTCATATGAGGCTAGATCATACGGAGTTCATTCAGCGATGCCTATTGGCGAAGCTAGGATGCTTTGTCCTAATGGAATCTTCCTTCCTGGGGATTATTCGTATTACGAGATGCTGTCCCGCTCGTTTTTCGGATACCTTAAGAATTATTCGTCTTTGGTCGAAGCTGCATCGATCGATGAAGGTTTCGTCGATATGACGTCTTTGCTCGAGAAAGAAAAAGACCCAATGGCCAAGCTGGTCTCTTTGCAGCAAGGCCTTTTGAAACAAATTGGTTTGAAATGTTCCATAGGTGTAGGGCCAACGAAATTTCTCGCTAAGATGGCTTCTGATATGAAAAAGCCTATGGGAATCACCGTAATCAGGAGAAAAGACATCAAAAAGATGCTTTATCCTCTTCAAATAGATAGCTTTTTCGGAATCGGAAAGAAAACGGCCGCCTTTTTAAGGAGCAAAGGAATCAACACGATAGGCGATTTTGCCTATGAATTGATCGAGAACGAGACTGGCATGAGGAAATACTTTAAGAAACGGTTCGATTATTACGTAGAGAGCATTAATGGATACGGCGATGATGTCGTTAATCCGGAAAGGCCAGATCCGAAGTCCATTGGCCACAGTCAGACTTTCATGGCTGATACCGATGACTTCGATGAAATCAAAACAGTTATCGAATCCTTATCCAAAGAAGTCAGCGACGATCTCGTGAAAGAGAAGAAGAAATGTAAAAGATTGGTCTTAAATGTAAAGGACTATACTTTCAAGGTAAGCTCAAAGTCTTTGAATCTGTTGGAACCTGTTTATGAAGCTGAGGACATTTCAACGATGGCCAAAAAGCTTTATGTAGATCACTATTCGGGAAAACTGATCCGTCTGGTTGGAGTAACTGCGGGCAATCTGGTTCCTTTTAAGGATAGGAACGCCCAGATGTCGTTATTCGAAGAAAGCGACTATGAGGAAGATAAAACCCAGGTATTGATTGATTCCTTGAATAGAAAAGTCAACAAAAAGGTGGTCATGATTGCTAGCGAGGCATTGAAGAAAAATGGAAATTAGAGAAGCTATCTCGTTGTTTTTGCAACATCTCCAAGTTGAGAAAGGCGTTTCGAGAACGACCATCGAAAACTATAAGGAAGACCTTAAGTTGTTTTTTGATTATTTCAATGAAACAAAGACTACCGATGATTTGATGATTCAACAAATAGCAGAATACATACAAAAAGAGGGAGAAAGTAATAAGGCTGCATCGACGATTCTAAGGCGCTATAGCTGTTTGAAAAATTTCTTTACATTTTTGGTTGGAGAAGGGCTGATAGAGGCAGATATTCCAGAATTCGAAAAGCCTAAAAAAGATAAGAAGTTGCCTTTGGTGGTGTCCAACGAGGATGTTGAGGCGTTGTTAGAAGCTCCTGACATGACCAAGGAAAGCGGCCAAAGAGACCGCGCGATGCTTGAAGTAATGTATGCCACGGGTCTTCGTGTCAGCGAATTGATCAGCCTCCAGTTCAAAAACCTCGATATCCCAGGAAAAATAATCACTGTATTCGGAAAAGGGAATAAACAGCGCAGTGTTCCTGTTTCGTCGTTTGCCTTGGAATATTTATCTAAATACATCGATGGCGTTAGGAAAAAGAACCCAGGTCATGCCTCGAATTATCTATTCTTAAACAAACAAGGACATCCAGTATCCAGGATTTATTTCTTCAAACAGGTAAAACATTACGCAATGATGGCCGGTATTGATGACGCAATCTCTCCGCATACCTTAAGACATTGCTTTGCAACGCATCTCTTAGAGAACGGCGCTGAGCTTAGAGCGGTTCAGGAAATGCTTGGACACAGCAAGATCTCGACGACGCAGGTTTATACTCAGGTCTCAACAAAGAGAATAGTCTCAGCCTACGATAGATACAGTTCCAGAAAATAATAAATATGAATGTGGTTTCATATTTAGATCCGAATGCGTATATATAAATAAGGAAAAGGGTAAGAGGCAATTAACTTAAACGGCGTTCCTCAAAAAAGGAATGCCTTTTTCATTTATCTCCTGAAATAGAATCATCAGAAACAAGAAAAGATTATAAAGGAAAGGTTTTCTTTATTAACTTAAAATGCATATAAACTGAAAGCCCTTACAAGAAATAGTCAATATAAAAATAGATTAAGAATAATTGTATTTTTGATGACTTTTTTGACACCAATATTTAGAGAGCTAAAAGCATGGTTTTTAGGTGTAATAGTTAGTAGATTTCAAAAGTAGTTAATTAGTAGTTTTAAGAAATATGTTAAAAACTCAAAAATTGGGTGGATAAAGAGTTTCAATAATTATTTAGACTAATATATAAACGCGAATATTAGCCTTTTAATATCACTATTAGTTAACATAAAGGCTATTATGCGAAGAAATAGTAATTTCGGAAGTGGAGGCCCAAAAGTAGTTACTAAAAATGAAAAAAATTTTGGGTGCATTTTGCATATTTTTAAAAACATGGCTTTTCCTTCCACCACTGATTTTTGATCAAAATATGGTATGTTTAAAATCAAATTGTAATGTCGTCAATGAAACCGCTTAAAGTCCTTAATTTTTGGGTTAAAAAAAGACCGTTTGTGGCACTTCCGTTGCGGTCTTTCTTGGTTGTTGTCTTTGGATTACTTGAATAGTTCTTCCAGATTCATTTCTTGGCGTTTAGGAGCTGAGAACAGATGCACTACTACCTCACCAGCGTCCACTAATACCCAACCTGACTCTGGTTGGCCTTCGCTTTGCCTTAAATCTTCGACTTTATCTTGGAAGAATTCTTCTAACGCGTCTGCGTATGCGCCTATAGCTCTCATATTCGGAGCTGTTGCCAGTATGTAATAATCCGTGAAAGGCGTTCTTTGCCTGACATCGATTATCTTAATGTCTTCTCCCTTTTTCTCTTCGAGTAATTCTTTGGTTTCTTTGATTAGTTTAGGATAAGCCATTAATTCGTTCCTTTCTTGTTATCTAAAAAATAGAAATAGCTTTCTTCAGTTAGCGGACAACTGTTGTTATGGGGTGTATTCTTCGTTTTTTCGGCTAAATAGATCCTGTTGGCGGCTAATACGCCTAAGAATCCTTCGTGATAGTCACGGAGACATCCGTTAATAAGCTCAGAAGAGTCGTATCCCCTGCCTGGCTCAATTTTATCCGCGCTATAGATTGTTTGCTCAAGAGGACCCATTTCTGCTCTTCCTGTGCAGTGATACGCGATTGAGTCGAGGATGTCTTTGTCCTTAATGCCAAATTCTTTCTCGGCTAAGTAGGCTCCTACCCACTGATGGAGGGCCCAATAAGGATATTCTGCATATTCTTTAGAATATTCTCTCGCTACTATCGCTTTCGATTCATCGTCCGGGATGTATTTGCCGATATCATGGAGCATAGCGGCCTGATAAGTTTTCAAAGGATCGAGGACCTTGCTATTGTTTCTTGCTATATCCAATGCGACATTAGCAACACGAACAGAGTGATCAAGCCGCGTTTTCTTTAGGTATTTCGCTAATCTTTTGATGAAATATAGATAGTTGGTTTCGACATAACGTCTGATGCAATCAGGATAATCGATAGATTTCATCTCACGGATGTCCGTGCTGGACACTTCATGTTCTTTAAATGGTAAAGCCTTCATATTGAAACGCTTTATGTTTTCTTCTTTTAATGGATAACCATTTCTTGGGACGTAATAGATCTGTGAATTTGAGGCGATGACATCAGGATCTTTCCATTTCTCGAATTGATTGACTTGGTCCGCTCCAATAACAAAGTAAACGGTGTCATATTCTTTCTTAAAATGGACAACAGTGTCTACGCTATAGGACGGCCCATCCCCTGAGGCTTCCATTTCATAGGTTGAAACGCCAAAACGACTGCCGTTTTTGTTTAATTCTTTGCAAGCGATGTTTAACATGGCAAGACGGTCTTTCGGGCTTGCGTCGTTATCTTTCCATCTTGCGTTCTTCGCTGGCACGAACAAAAGAGGACAGCCTAAAAGGTCAGATGCTGCCTTAGCAATTTCTACATGTCCGTTATGAAGCGGGTCAAAACTGCCGCCGTAAATGATTATCTTATCGTTCATTTATGAGGAAGTACGATTGTCTTGTTCTTCTTACTTTCGCGGTAAAGGGTGATGATATGACCGGCCTTGCCAACAAATTGGGCGCCAGTCCCCTCACAAAGAGAGTCGGAAATCTCTTCAAAGGTCGAAGAAGCCGTTTCTAAAACACGAACCTTAACTAATTCGTGGGCTTCTAGGGCTTTATCTAAGACATCTAAGAGCGTTTGATCTATATCGCCTTTGCCAATGTTGAGCGATGGCTTTAAATGATTGGCGAGGCCTTTAAGGTATGCACGGTTTTTCGGAGAAAGCATTATTTCTTCTTTCCTTCCTTTTTCTTAATAATCTTCGCGCGTGACGCGTATGCACCAATGTTCTTAGGAACATAGATTCTAAAGACATCGCCTGCGTTACCTTCGAAGGAAACCCAACCAAGACCGGCAATGCCGATATCTCTTGGTCCATCCTCTTCTAGCACAAAGTCGAAGACATCAGCGTCATTCTGGCATTTGAACCAATAGACGTTCGGCTTGAGAGCCTTGTTCTTGATGTATTTCTGGAATAAAGCAGTCATGTCATTCTTCGGTGAGATGGCTTTAAGCGCTACTTTAGGTGCGAAGTAACATGTGAAAGATACTCTCTTCTTACCAGAAGCGAGTTTGATAGGATCGATTCTAGCAATACCGCCAATGAATAAGCTGCCGTTCAAGGCGACGTTTTGTTACCTTGGGGTCAATCTCCTTGTGATGACTATCTCTTTTGGGTAATTGTTCTTTCCAAGGAAGGAGTTCTTAACGCCGGTACCTGGAGTGTCGTAGATGTAGGAATTGTCATCGAGAGGAATCTGCCAAACCTCGAGTGAGGTGTTTTTATAAGCTCCAATCGAGATTCCACGGTTGGAAGTATTCTTAAATTGCCTAAGGAAGCTCGTAAGGAAGGCACTCTTGCCCGCTCCTTTGGCACCAATAACATAGACGTTCTTGCCCTGGCGTTTCTTCTTGATCATTCCGGAAGCAAGCGTGGCATCTGCGGAATTGTTGTAATCAAGGAGGATGACGTCAGTTCCTTTGGCTTTCTTGAAGCCTTCGGCTCTGAAACGGTGAGCGACATACTCTTTGGTATGCTCGACTTCTGTCTCTTTTGGCATCAAATCCCATTTGCTGGCGATGATGATTACTGGGAGGTCGACAATTAAATCGAGGACTTCTTTGTTGAATGAGCATTCAAAGGAAATCAAATCGATTAGGTAAACAATCGTGGCGCCTTCTTTTTTGGCGTCTCTAAGCATGCTTAAGAATTCATCGGAAACATCTGCGGCTGCTGGCGCTTCGTTTGGATGAAGTTCCTCATAGCATTCGTGGCAAAGGATCATGTCGCTTGCGTGAAGCAATAGCAAAGTCGTAGGTTCGATGTAACCCTCTTTGCTTGGAACTTCGTCCTGAAGGACTTAGCCACAGTTGTAGCAACGACGGACGGATTTGATGATACTCATCTTTTTACCTCCCAATTAAATTATAGGTCTCAGAGAGAATCTTTCTTCTTTTCTTTTTCTCGAAAACGCGATTAAATCTGGTCCAAATGATGTCACCTTTGCTGATTGGCTCAGTGAGGATTGTCATGATGCCAGCTTTGTTTCCGGCCTTCACATCAGTGAGGACTTGGTCGCCGATAAGGACTATTTCCTCTTTTTTGAAGCCTTCTCTCGCAATCAGCTTCTTAAGCGGACCGCTGAAAGGTTTCATTAACCCAGAGAAGACTTTGATTCCAAGGCTCTCACCATAAAGTGATACGCGTTTGGAAGTGTTGTTGGAAGCGATATAGAACTCAATTCCGGCTTTCTTAAGCGTTTCGATGAGTTCGCGCTTCGCGCTCCCGATGCACCCGTACCTGAAGGCCGAGGACATCGACCGCATCTGCGGCGTCATCGCCGAC
>JAFXLR010000128.1 GCA_017531065.1 Bacilli bacterium | reverse complement strand
TCGACGGTGGCAAGATAGTAAGTCCCTGCTGCTTCGAGGAACTCGTAGACTCTTTCAACGTTAGTCATATTAGCCAATCTGCTCGATGAGATAGTTCTCGTAGCCAATCTCTTTGATGAGGTTGAGATGGGCTCTCACCCAGTTATAGTACTCTTGCTCATCAACGATGAATTTCTGAATCATGTTCGCACTGACGTAGTCATCGGCAAAGAGGGCTAAGGCTTGTGACATTGCCGGGAGAGCAGCAGCGCTTTCCTTGCAATCAAATTCAAGCATCTCTTTGACGTCTTTGATGACTGGGTATGGAGCGAGGACGACTTCAGGGGTCTCACCAAGCTCGATGAGGCGCTTATTGACCTCTTTGGCTTCGTTCCACTCCTCCTCGGCTTCGGCAGCGATCTTCTCGGCTAAGCCTTTGAAGCCTCTATCGGCTAACATTTGGGCGTGGATGCTATGTTGCTGGCTATTGCCAAACCAACCTTTAGCAAGCTCTTTTAAGAATTCGACTTTGGTCATTCTTGTTTCCTCCTAAATTGGGATATATGTATCGGCTGTTATTTTATTTTCCCTTAATTCTCTTATCCAAGTAAAGAGACAACGCACTTCTCGACTTCTTTCATGTCGATGGTTGGTTCGAATCTTGCAACAACCTCACCGTTTCTATCAACGACGAACTTGGTGAAGTTCCATTTGATGTCCGGGTTCTCTTTGTATTTGCGGTCCTTCATTTTGGCGACCGCTTTCATCATGAGGGCCTTTGGTCCTTTGCCAAATGATTCGAAGCCTTTCTTGCTCTTAAGATATTTGAAGAGAGGGATCTCGTTCTCACCGTTGACGTCGCTTTTCTTCATCTGAGGGAAGGTAGTGTCGTATTTGAGGGTGCAGAACTCATGGATCTCCTCATCGCTTCCTGGAGCCTGGCCAGCGAATTGGTTACATGGGACATCAATGATCTCGAGTCCTTTCTCATGGTATTTCTTATACATCTCCTCGATTGGAGCGTACTGAGGGGTGAATCCGCATCCGGTCGCGGTATTGACGACAAGGATGACTTTACCTTCAAACTCCTTAAGCGAGAGTTCGCTGCCATCCGCGCGTGTAACATTTAAATCATAGATCGAGCTCATAACTTTTCTCCTTTGTTTACCAGTTCCCTTTAAGCATCTTGTCGAGTAATCCTTTGAAGACGATGAATTCCTCATCGCTTAGCCAATGGTCTTGATAGATGCAACTCGGGATATTCACGGCCTTCTCTCTTAAGGCGAGGCCTTTATCCGTCAGGACGATAACGATGTTCCTCTTGTCCTCCTTGTCTTTCTCGATATCGATGTAGCCCTTCTTCTTAAGTTTCTTTAAGAGTTCGGTCAAGGTGTTGGCCTTGAGGTAGAGGGCTTCCACCAAATCCTTCTCATTCACTTTCCTCTTCTCCCACATCACCATCATCGTGATGTACTGGGTGTAAGTGAGGTCAAGCTCCCTAAGGAGAGGCTGGTACCTTCTGAGGATCTTGTTTGCCACCGCATAGGTCGGGAAGCAGATTTGATTCTTGAGGTAGAGGGATTCGAATTTAAGGTTCTCGTTATTTTCCATGGCTACATTATATCGTATGCGACATATTTAACAAGATAAATGTTTTGGAATGAAAAAAGACCCTGTAAACAGGGTCTTAATTTTAGGTTTTCGCTTAATTGAAGGCGATTGTGTGTAACTCAAGTTTGCCTTTGCCGACATACTCTAAGAATAAAGCATGTTTGCCTGGCTCGACTTTGATCTCACTCTTATAGGTAGCGAGTTCTTTCGATGGCTTGACTTCGACTTTGCCGACTTCCTTCTCGTCGATGAAGACTTTGAAGTAGCCTTCGGCTTTGCCTTTCATAGTGATCGAGAAGTCAACCTTCTCGTTCTTGAAATCGAAGTATTTCCATCCGGCTTTAACGCCATTATAGACATTGGCGATATAAGGAACTGGTTTCTCATCCTTGCTCTGGGTGAAGTATGGCTTGCCATGGCACTTGAATGGGCTCATGAAGCAATTGCCTTTTGGAGAAGTGAGGTTGCAAGCGATGTAGGCTGGATAAGCACCTTCTGCTTTGAGAGGTCCGCCATTTAAGCCACAGGAAGTGACTTCGACCTGTTTGATGGAACCATCTTTCTCAATCTTGATCTCTTCGGCGCAGGCCTGACGGGAGAAGCAGTCTCTATTGGTCTGGCGGTGATAGAAGATATAGTGCTTGTCACCGATGGTGAGGATGGAACCATGGGTGTTGCCGGTGAAGTTGCTCGCGGTCTTTGGATCTTTGTGGTTTCCAAGTCCGATATCACCGATTGAGATGATGGTGCCGCCGAAATGGAACTCACCATCTGGTTTATCGGAGATAGCGTAGCAGAGCTCATGTCCGAGGAAGGAAGAATAGATGAAGTAATATTTGTTGCCGATTTTTCTCATGGAAGAGGCTTCGAAGAACTCGTGGCCTTCCCATTCGGTGCCTTTGGAGTTTCTCTTGACCTTGCAGATGATCTTTGGCTCGCCGATGATGGCCATCATGTCTTTGTCAAGCTTGCAGCAAGTCGCGCCTTCTTTGGACTGCTTACCTAAGGTAAGTGGGTAATGGACTGGGCCGAAGCCGGTGTAGAGATAGACGTCATTTCCTTCGACATAGACGCCTGGGTCGAAAGCGAAGCCATCGCCCTTCTTTCTTCCAAGATGGGTGCCATCAGCATGGTGGACATAACCGATTGGCTTGAACTGTCCGCATGGGGTATCGCAGACGGCGACGCCGATCTCGTTATGGTAAGCGGCGAAGTAGTAAAGATAGTACTTTCCATCTGGGCCCTGGATGGCATCTGGGGCGTAAAGAGGGCTTCTGCCCTTCTTGCCGTTATGTGGGTCATCGCTTCTCTTGAAGATGACGCCTTCATAACGCCAATCGCTGAGATCGTCGATTGGGGCGCTATAGGTGATGTGGTCTAAGACGCAGAAGTCATGGCCGTTGAAACGGTCGTGGGAACCATAGATGTAGACTCTGTCGCCGAAGATATGAGGTTCGGCATCAGGGACGTATTCATCTAATGGCAAATAAGGGTTGAATACTTGCTTTTTCATTTGTTCTCCTCCAGTATTTCCTCACGGTAATCCCTTGGGGTCTTACCGATAATTTTCAAAAAGTTGCGGTTGAAAGTGCGAAGTGAGTCGTAACCGACTTCCTCTGCCACTTCCTGGATTTGGACATCCTCTCTTTTTAGGAGCTCGATGGCCTTTTGGACCCTGAAACGATTGAGATAGCTTCTGAAGTTCTCTTTTAAGCCGTCATTGACGACGTTAGAGAGGTAATGATAGTCGTATCCCACTTTCTTCGAGAAGTCATCAAGGGAGATGTTCGTCTTATAGTTCTCCTCGACATAGGAGAGAACTTGACCGACAAGGGTCGTGAACTTCTTTTCCCTTGGCATCTTCGGGAGCTTGCTATAGATGCTCGCGATGAAATAAAAAGCACTGCGGATGAGATATGGGTCGCCCGAGTGCTTTATGTCCTCTAAAAGATTCAGGTATTTGTCGAATTTGAAGACTGGGTTGACTGCACACTCCTTGACCGTCGATGGGTAAAACGCATCGACGTGGTCAGGAGAGAAAATGCAGAGGTAGCTTTTCGAAGAACCTACCGTCTCATAGAGATGGATCTGATTCGGAAGGATGAGGGCAGCCTCACCTGCGTGAAGCATGAAATCATTCTTGTCGATCGAGACTTTTAACAGTCCTTCGTAGCAATAAAGAAACTCAAAGCTGTCATGAAAATGGGCGGAAAACGTAAGATTCACGTCGTCTTGATGATAGAGGTAATTCACTCTGTTAGAGCGACCCTCCTCAAACGAGACCGTCTTCTCTGACATCGATAAAGTCTCCTTTAATCTTCTATCTGTTTGATAAGAGGATAGATGCTCTTGTATTTGGCGTGTTTGGCGCGATAGTAAGCGAACTTCGCTTCGTTAGGGAAGTAGACTTTCGCTTTCTTGATGATCTTGGCGGCCGCAGCGGCGCAAGACTCATATTTTCCATCTCCAACCATGCCAAGGATGGCGCCACCGAAGGATGGTCCTTCGTTGCCGTCGAGCTTGGAAAGCTGGATCTCGAAGATGTCAGCGAAAATCTGGCACCACTCCTCACTACGGAAGCCTCCGCCAGAGATGGTGGCCATCTGTGGGCAAGCGCCGTCTTCTTTGGCGGCGTCAAGGCAATCCTTGAGGGAGAAGGCAACGCCTTCCATGACGGCTCTAGACATATCGGCCTTGGTGGTCGTGGAGTCTAAGCCAAGGAAAGCGGCTCTCACTTTGACATCGTTATATGGGGAACGTTCGCCAGCGAGGTATGGCATGAAGAAGACATTGCTCTCCTTCGCGCCTTTGACATCGATCTCGTCTTTGGCGAAGTCTTCGGTCTCTCTGATCTGCTCTAACCACCACTTACGGGCACTTGCGGCGCTGAGGGTGCAGCCAAGAAGATGGTAAGCACCTGCGGCATCGCAGAATGAGTGAAGGGCGTTTTTGACGTCTGGGCAGAAATGGGAGGAGGAGATGAAGATGGTTCCGGAGGTGCCAAGGGAGATGTTGCATCTTCCTTCGCCGATGGTTCCGGTGCCAATCGCTGAGCCAGCGTTATCTCCAGCGCCAGCAACGATCTTGCACTCACCTTCGATTCCGAACTCTTTGGCGAATTCTTCTTTGAGGGTGCCGATGACGTCGCTAGACTCGTGGAGCTCTGGCATCATCTCTTCGGTAATGCCGCAGATGTCGAGCATTTCTTTAGAGTATTTGCGGTTCTTGACGTCTAAGAGCAAGAAGCCGCTGGCATCACTATAGTCAGTGACGAATTTGCCACTGAGCATGTAGTTAAGATAGTCCTTTGGAAGCATGATCTTCTTCGTAGCGGCGAAGACATTTGGCTCATGCTTTTTGACCCAGAGGATCTTTGGTGCGGTGAAACCGGCGAAGGCGATGTTGCCGGTTAATTCGGTTAATTTCGCCTTGCCGATATTGTTATTGAGGTAGTCAGTTTCTTCCTGGCTTCTTCCATCGTTCCAGAGGATGGCTGGACGAAGGACTTTGTCATTCTCATCGAGCATGACAAGGCCATGCATCTGACCGGCGATACCAATCGCTTTGACGCGACTTTCGCCAGTGACGCGCACTAATTCTTTGATGGCTTGCTTGCAAGCGCTGAACCAGAGGGAAGGTTCTTGCTCCGACCAGAATTCATGTGGATGGGAGCAATCATAAGGGACACTAGCTTTGGCACAGATTTTTCCGTCTTCGCGGACGAATAAGGCCTTGAGGGCGCTAGTCCCGAGGTCAATGCCAATGTAGTGGTCCATTATTTCTTACCGAACATGACCTGGTTGAGGATTTCCTGGAGTTCTTCCTCGTCGCCGCTGCCTGGATCTTCGCAGACCTTGGCTTCGAGAGCGTGGGCAGCTAAATCTTCAAGGGTAGCGGAATGATCGCGGATCTTGGCACCGATGCCGGTCTTGAAGGAAGCATATCTGCCTTCGACGAACTTGTCGATGCGGCCATCTTTGATGAGGGCTTCGGCATTGAGGAGACCTAAAGCGAAGGTATCCATACCAAGGACGAAGGCCTTGAACATATCTTCATAGGTGTTGGAAGCGCGGCGGTTCTTGGCGTCGAAGTTGAAGCCACCGGTAAGTCCACCGGCTTTGATGACTTCGAGCATGGCGAAGGTGGCGCTGTAAACATTGGCTGGGAATCTGTCAACGTCCCATCCAAGTAAGGTATCGCCTTCGTTGGCGTCGATGGAACCGAGCATGCCGTTCATGGCGGAGATGCGGAGTTCGTGTTCGAAGGTGTGGCCAGCTAAGGTGGCGTGGTTGGCTTCGATGTTCATCTTGAAGTCTTTGTCGAGACCGTATTTGCGGAGGAATCCGATGGCGGTCGCGGCGTCGAAGTCATACTGGTGCTTTGTTGGCTCTTTTGGTTTTGGTTCGATGTAGAAGTCGCCTTTGAAGCCGATCTTGCGGCCATAGTCACGAGCGACTCTCATGAGGTTGGCGATGTTCTCTTCTTCGAACTTGACGTCGGTGTTGAGAAGGGTTTCGTAGCCTTCACGTCCACCCCAGAAGACATAGCCTTTGCCACCGAGTTTGACGCAGAGCTCAAGAGCTTTCTTGATCTGAGCGGCGGCGAAGCAATAGACTTCGGCGGAATTGCTGGAACCAGCACCGTTCATGAAACGGCGGTGTCCGAAGGCGTTGGCAGTAGCCCAAAGAAGCTTGATGCCGGTTTCCTTCTGTTTCTTGAGAAGGTACTCACCGATCTCATCGAGTCTCTGGTACATGACGGTGATGTCGTCGCACTCTGGGACGAGGTCGACATCGTGGAAGCAATAGTATTCGATGCCCATCTTCTGCATGAATTCGAAGCCAGCATCAACTTTGGCTTTGGCATAGCCCATTGGGTCTTTGTCTTTGTCGACACCCCAGGACTTGTCCATGGTGTTGCCGCCGAACATGTCGGTACCGGCAGCGCCGAGGTTGTGCCACCAAGCCATGGCGAATGGCATCCATTCTTTCATTGGCTTGCCGCAGACGATGCGATTGGCATCATAGTACTTGAACGCGAATGGTTCAGTTGAGGATGGGCCCTTGTATTGGACCTGTTTGACGAAAGGGAAATATTCCATTTTCTTGGTAACTCCTTGTGTTTGTGTCCATTCTATAGGTGAAAGCGCTTTCAAAAAATGGCAAATGTTTTCCCCTAGTGGACAAAACTTATGTTTATAGGTCATATTGTAGGCCTAGGCATACGCCTTTGCAATAAATGGTCACACGCATGAAGAGGTTTAGTCCATATTTTTGATTTGGTACTGAAATAACGGTAATTCGGTCAAGAAAACCACTTCTGCTTTTGTCCATTTTCTGAGTGTTTGAGATTGGATGAAGATCCGTGAGCCTCTGTAATTATTTTCTCTCGATGGTTGGTGGTCTTTCTCTTGTTTGCGACGAAGGAAAACCCCTTAATTTCATGCCTCATGAAAGTAAAGCGGCAATTGCGATGCAACCTTAACTTTTGGCACTCTTTACGACAACATGTAAAATTCCGACTTTTTAATTAGTTTTCTCTTCTTTTTAAGACGGATGACTTTTTGGAAAAAATTAGTGATTTTGACTGGAACTAAATTAAGTGGGAACCGCTTACATGAAGAAATAAATAGTCCTTCCATTATATGGAATGTATAATGTGTCGTAATAAAAAGCCAGTAAAGAATTTTATTACACAAGGAGGTGGCTTCGATGCAATTCGACGACAAAATCGTGGGATTCGGTCTCACATTCGACGACGTTCTTCTTATCCCAAGGTATAGCGAGATCACGCCTGACATGGTGTGTCTCAAAACCCGCCTAAGCAGGCGCATCAATATCAATGTTCCGCTTTTAAGCGCAGCCATGGATACCGTCACTGAACATGAGATGGCCATCACCCTTGCCGAAAACGGCGGTGTCGGCGTCATCCATAAGAACATGTCCATCGAAGCGCAAGCCGCTGAGATCAAGAAAGTCAAAGACACAGTCGTTTCCTTAGACGATTATCCAAACGCCAACTTAGATAAGAATGGCAAGCTCCTCGTCGGTGCCTCTCTTGGCATCAAGGCCGAGAAGCTTGAAAGAGCGAAAGCCCTTGCCGAAGCCGGGGCCGATTTCTTCATCCTCGATAGCGCCCATGGCCATAGCAAAAACGTCATTGAGGCTCTTAAAGACCTTAAGAAAGCCTTCCCTGCTATCGATATCATCGCTGGCAACGTCGCCACTTACGAAGGTGCCAAGACCTTAGCCGAGAATGGCGCTGACGCCATCAAGGTCGGTATGGGCCCTGGCTCCATCTGCACCACTCGTGTCATCTCCGGTATGGGCGTTCCACAGATCACCGCTATCATGGATTGCGCCAAAGCTTGCAAAGAACATAACATCCCTCTCATCGCCGACGGCGGCATCCGCTACTCTGGCGATATCGTCAAAGCCATCGTCGCTGGCGCTGACTCCGTCATGCTTGGCGCCATCTTCGGTTCCACCTCCGAAGCCCCTGGCAACACCGTCATCATCAATGGCAAGAAATATAAGCAGTACCGTGGCATGGGCTCTTTAGCCGCTATGGCACAGGCCAATGGTTCTAGCGACCGTTATTTCCAAGACCCACATAAGAAACTCGTCGCCGAAGGCGTTGAGGCCCTTGTCCCTTGCAAAGGAAGCGCCTCTGAAATCATCTTCGAGCTTCTTGGCGGTCTTCGTTCAGGCATGGGTTATGAAGGCGCCAAAGACCTTGAGACCCTTCAGAAGGAAGCCAAATTCCTTCGCATCACCTCAGCATCCCTCAAGGAGAGCCATCCTCACGATGTCACCCTTGAAAAAGAGAGTTCTAACTACTGGAGGCCATAATTAAATGGAGAAAATCATCGTCGTTGATTTCGGTGGTCACGCTTCGAAAGTGATCGCCCGCCGCATCAGAGAAAGCCACGTCTACTCTGAGATCGCTGCTTATGACAAGGAGATCGAAGTCCTTAAGAGCGAAGACGTCGAAGGCATCGTCCTTGGCGATTGCTTCGAAAGTGATGAAGCCACGCTTCCATCATGGGTTTATGAGCTTAAGAAACCTATCTTAGCGCTCACCTATGGTGCCAAGCTCGTTAAGAAAGAATTCGGGGACAAACTCCCTTTCAATGTTTCCGTTGGCGAATTCTCCGAAGAAGGCGAGAACAAAGATCTTGAGAACTTCCTCTTCAATATCGTCAAAGCGAAAAAGAACTGGGATGGCAAATCCTTCGCCGAAGGCATGATCGAACAGATCAGAAAGCAAGTCGGCGACAAGAAGGTCATCTGCGCTTTATCTGGCGGTGTTGATTCCGCGGTTACCGCTGCCCTCATTGCTAAGGCAATCGGCAAGAATCTCCACTGCTACTTCATCAACCATGGCTTGCTTAGAAAAGGCGAGGCAGAACAAGTCTGCGCTACCTTCGACAACAACCCAGATCTCCCTCTCGATTTCCATTATCTTGATAGAGAAGATCTCTTCCTCGATAAACTCAAAGGCGTCACCGATCCTGAGCAAAAACGCAAAATCATCGGCAAAACCTTCATCGATGTCTTCGCTGAGGCCTTAACCGGCAACACCGAAGGCGCATATCTTGCCCAAGGCACCATCTACCCAGACCG
>JAFXLR010000017.1 GCA_017531065.1 Bacilli bacterium | reverse complement strand
GTTGAAAAACTTACCGGAAAAGAGTTCGGCGGCAAAGGAATGCCGTTACTCGTTTCTGTCCGTTCTGGCGCTCGTACCTCGATGCCAGGCATGATGGACACCATTCTTAACTTGGGTTTGAACGATGAAACCGTTGAAGCCATGGTCAAAGCTACCAGCAATGAGCGTTTCGCTTACGATAGCTACCGCCGCTTCATCTTGATGTTCACCAACATCGCCAAAGGCCACCCAAGGACTGAAATGGACAAGATGCTCGACAAGCTCAAAGAGGACAACGGTTACAAACTTGATACCGAAGTCACCGCCGAGCAGCTCAAAGGCTTAGTTGCCAAGTACAAAGAGTACTACAAATCCGTCTTCGGTGAGGAATTCCCAACCGATCCATACGTTCAGCTTAAAGAGGCGGTCGCTGCCGTCTTCCGTAGCTGGGACAACCCACGTGCTAACGTTTACCGTCAGATGAACGGCATCCCATATGAATGGGGCACCGCCGTCAACGTTCAGAGCATGGTCTTCGGTAACATGGGCGAAGACAGCGGCACTGGTGTCGCTTTCTCCCGTTCCCCATCCACCGGTGAAAAGAAAATCTACGCTGAATTCTTACCAAACGCCCAGGGCGAAGACGTCGTCGCTGGTGTTCGCACCCCTCTTCACATCGACGAGCTCGAGAAGAGAATGCCAGAAGTTTACAAAGAATTCATGGCTACCATCACCCGCATGGAAAACTACTTCCACGATATGCAGGATATGGAATACACCATCGAGAAAGGCAAGCTCTTCTTCCTCCAGGCCCGTAACGGCAAGAGAACCGCTAGAGCCGCTCTCAAAATCGCTTGCGATTTAGTTGATGAAGGTCTCATCGACGAGAAAGAAGCCGTTCTCCGCGTCGAGCCAAAACAGCTCAATGACTTACTCCACCCAACCTTCGACGAAGCTGACCTCAAGAAGCATGACGCCGTTATCCACGGTCTTCCAGCTTCCCCAGGCGCTGGCACTGGTGCCATCGTCTTCAGCGCTGAAGAATGCAAAGCCCAGCATGATGCTGGCAAGAAGGTTGTTCTTGTCCGTGCCGAGACTTCCCCAGAAGACATCATCGGTATGGTCAACTCCGAAGCTATCCTTACCGCCCGTGGAGGCATGACCTCCCACGCCGCAGTCGTCGCCCGTTCCATGGGTAAGTGCTGCGTCGCCGGCGCTACCGAAATCGTTGTTGACGAAGAAGCCAAGGTTGTCAAAGTTGGCGACCGTGTCTTCCACGAAGGCGATATCCTTTCCGTCAACGGTTCCACCGGTCTCGTCTACGAAGGCGAAATCAAGATGGTTCCAGCCAACCTTGGTGGCGACTTCGGTCGCTTAATGGCTTGGGCCGACAAATATCGTCGCTTAAAGGTCCGTGCCAACTGCAACACCCCAGAAGACGCCAAGAACGCCCGTAGATTCGGTGCCGAAGGCATTGGTCTTTGCAGAACTGAGCGTATGTTCTTCGCTCCAGACAGAATCCTCAACATGAGATCCATGATTCTTTCTGATACCGCTGAACAGCGTGAAGCCGCTCTCGAAAGAATCCGTCCATTCATCGCTGATGACTTCTACCAGATGTATCTTGCTAACCCAGATTCCATGGTTAACATCCGTTTACTTGACCCGCCTCTCCACGAGTTCTTACCAGAAGCCAACGACGAAGCCAACATCAAAGACATCGCCGAAAAGCTCGGTGTCACCGAGAAGAAGGTCAAAGAGAGAATCGAACAGCTCCACCAGGCCAACCCAATGATGGGCTTCCGTGGTGTCCGTCTCTGCGTTGCTTACCCAGAAATCTACGCCATGCTCGCCCGCGCCATTGTCCAGGCTGCCATCAAGGCCAGCAAGGAACTTGGCCACGAAGTTGAGCCAGAGATCATGATCCCTCTCGCTGGCGAACTCAAAGAATACGAGTGGGCCAAGAGCGTTGTCGTCGAGGCTGTTGAAGCTGAGATGGCTAAAGCCAACACCAAACTTGTCTACCACGTTGGCACCATGATCGAAATCCCAAGGGGCGCCCTCCGCGCCGGGGACCTTGCCAAAGAGGCAGAGTTCTTCTCCTTCGGAACCAACGACTTAACCCAGCTCACCATGGGCTTCTCCCGTGATGATGCCGGTCAGTTCTTGCCATACTACTACAACCGCAAGATCTACGAATTCGACCCATTCCAGACCATCGATGTCAACGGTGTCGGCGAACTCGTTAAGATTGCTGTTGAACGTGGCCGTGCTACCCGCCCAGACCTCTTGCTCGGTGTCTGCGGTGAAACCGGTGGCGATCCAGCTTCCATCATGTTCTATGATGAAGTCGGTCTCGACTATGTCAGCTGCTCACCATTCCGTGTCCCACTTGCTAGACTCGCTGCTGCTCAGGCCAGCATCACCCACAGCAAGAAATAATCGCTTCAAAACGATAAAATCGCAGGCGTGAAATATCGCCTGCTTTTTTATTGCAGTTTTTAGGCCCCGTACGCGTATAAAAGAAAAAGGCCTCGAATAATTTGCGAGGCCTATCTCAAATCGCTGAATTTGGGGCGTTTCTAGGGGCGTTTTTCAGCCAAGAATCATAGTTTATCGATGGCGGCGCGGATAGAATCGCTGCCAGGAAGCTCAAACTCATCGTCATCGAGAACTGGCTTGGCTTTCTTTTTTGCTTTTGGTTTTGGCGCTTCCACAGGTTCTGCCTTCCTAACCTTCATATCGAATGGGATGCCGTTTTCGCGGACGATCGCCTTGAGATAAAGGATGATGGCGGCAGACATTGAAATACCTAATTCATCAACAACCTTTTCAGCTTGTTTTTTGATATTGCTATCTATTCTTAAATTCAAAGTTGTCTTCGGCATTTTCGTTATTTTTCCTTGTAACGCTTTTGTATATACATTGTAACGCTCTATTTAGATAAAGAAAAGCCTCCGTTTCCGGAGGCAAAAATTGTTAATTTAGCTTATTTGACGTTAGCGAACGGGCCGACGACTTCGCCGTCTTTGACTTCAGCGTTAACAACGTTGCTTAAGACGACTTTAGCGTGGCTGCCAACCTTAGCGTTTTTGAGGATGGCGCTTGGACCGATTACGGATTCCTCGCCAATAACGGTGTCGCCCATGATGTATGTGCATGGCGCGATCGTGGTATCCTGGCCGATTTTGACGGTTGGAGCGATATAAGTGTTGTCAGGGTCTTCGATTGAGACGCCAGCGACCATGTGGGCCTTATTAATACGCTTCTGGATGATCTTGGCGGCAATGGAAAGCTGGTTTCTGTCATTAACACCAAGGGTTTCGTCTGGGTCTTTGACTGGGTAGGAACCAACTTTAAAGCCATTATTAACGAAGATTCCAAGGACGTCGGTCAAATAATACTCACCGGCGGCATTTTTCGTTGTAAGGTGGCCTAATGCTTCAAATAACTTGGCATTATCGAAGACGTAGACGCCTGCGTTAACTTCGTTAATGGCTCTTTCTTCTTCGGTAGCGTCCTTCTGCTCAACGATTTTGGTAACGTTTCCGTTAACTTTGACGATTCTTCCATATCCGAATGGATCCTCAAGGATAGAGGTCATAACGGTCATAGCGTTGCCGTTCTCTTCATGGGCTTTGAATAAAGCCTCAAAGGTTTCGGTGGTAAGAAGAGGTGTATCGCCACAGCAGACGATTGTTTCGCCCTCAAGCTTATCGAGAACTGGGGCCGCCATCATAACAGCGTGGCCGGTTCCTTTTTGTTCTAACTGCCAAACGACTTCGCATTCGTCTTTGACAATCTTTTCGCTGGTTTTGCCACCAAAGCCAACAACGGCGACAAGCTTCTTGAATCCAAGAGGCTTCAAAGCGTTGATGACATACTTAACGAGAGGCTGGCCAAGGATAGGGAAAGAGACCTTAGAGATGTCGTCTCTCTTGCTCTTCATTCTGGTGCCTTTGCCGGCCGCCAATATAATTGCGTACTTTTCCATAACGGAACTCCTTATTTCATGGTCTTGGTCACACGGACAATATAACCACGGTTCTTAAATAACTTCGCTTGTTCTTTAACGAATTTAGCGTCTTTGGATAATCCAAAGCAGGCGGATCCGCTTCCAGTCATTGCGGCAACTGGGAATCCGGCCTCCTTTAAAGAGTCTACGACTTTCTTAACCTCAGGCAAAACAGATGCTGCCGGTGGGTATAAGTCGTTGCCTGTGGATTTGCCAATGAGTTCAAGGTCGTCTTTGGCTAATCCTTCGAGGACTTTTTCGGTGTCTGCGTTCTCTTTTTCAAATTCATCGCAGATTTCAAATATCGCGCCTGTGCTTAAGCCCGTTTTAGGTTTGACAATAAGACAGTGATATTGGGTTTTAACAGGGATTTGCTGTAGATTTTCACCTAAAGAGGTAGCAATTGCAGGCTTTGTATGAAGGAAGAACGGAACGTCTGCCCCAAGGCTTAAAGCGATGCGATTGATGGTCTCTGGGTCGGTCTTGATCTTAAGAAGCGAGATAAGGCTTTCGATGACCGCAGCAGCATTGGAAGACCCTCCGCCTAAGCCAGCGGCAAAAGGAATCTCCTTGTGGATGTTGATGTTGAAGTTATCTTTGAAGCCAAATTCTTTTCTCATGGCTTCGACAGCTTTTGTGCAAAGGTTATGACGAAGATTGGCGAGACCGATATCATCACAAGTGATGAACGTATCGAAAGCGCCTGGACGCTTCTCGATTTCGATGACATCGTGAAGCTCAACAGGGATCATGACGGTCTCAAGATTGTGGTAGCCGTCTTCTCTTTCGTTTAGAACCTTGAGCGAGAGGTTGATCTTCGCATAGGACTTTACTATTTGGTGGGATTTCTCAAATAACATAATTGTGGAATAACACGATTTTACTAGTTTGATTTCTTAAATCAACTAATAGCCTTTAGGAGGCTTAAATATCCTTCCAAAGAAATCTCCTGAGGCCTTAGATTTGGCTTGATCCCGGCCTTCTCCAAAACCTCTTTGGCTTTTGCAGAATCTTTTAAGTGCTGGGTGAGGTTGTTATAGATTGTTTTCCTCTTATGGAGGAAGAGAGAAGACGCCAAAGAATAGAGCTTATTGGCCTCTTCGAGGTCGTTGTTTTTGATCTTCAAAACGAAGACGCTGGAATCTACGTGAGGCGCAGGCGCGAAGGAAGTTCTAGGAACGTTGAATCCCTTAATGAAATCAGCACGATACTTGATGAGCAGTCCTAAAGGACTGTAATCTTCGCTCCCTTGAGGAGCTTTCAGTCTAGAAACGACTTCTTTCTGGACCATAAAGACGCCGGTTTTAAGGTTCTTTGCTGTTAGCAAAACCCTCTCGAGGATTGCGCTTGTGATGTAGTAAGGGAGGTTGCTGATGATCTTCGTATATTTTTCGTAATCCCATTTCATGGCGTTGCCAACCATTGGGCTCATGGTCTTTGAATTGGCGTAATCTTCCTTTAGTTTTTGAACTAAACCTTCATCGATGTCGATTAAGTCTGCCTTAGCAGCGCTCTGTTCGATGAAATACGAAAGAGATCCAGCACCAGAGCCGATTTCTAAAACGGTGTCGGACTCGTCGATAGTGGCAAAATCGACAATCTTCTTTGCTGCGTCGGCATCAATAAGGAAGTTCTGGCCAACTTCGTGTTTCGCTAAAAGCTTATACTCAGCGATTTTTTCAAAATATTGTTCTTCATTCATTGCCAAGAGCCTCCTCTAAATCTTTTCTATCTAGTCCCAAAGCCTGAAGTCTTTTCAAAAGGGTCTTCCCATTAACCTGATCAACGTGAAGTTTGTTCTCAAGGACCTTTCTTTTGGCAGATGAATCGTTGCCGCCAGCAAGACCAAGCTCAAACAAATCGTTCATAGTCAAATTTGAAGATTTCTTTTCCTTGGTTTCAAGCATTAAATGGTCCAAAGCTTCCATGATCGTAGCCTTATCAGACTCCGCCACACCCACTTTATGCTTTTTTATGGCCTTTTCTTTTGGGATGAATGCGTTAAAGAGCCCAGCAATCTCGGTGTTTAAGATGTCTCTAATCCTCTTTCCTGGAGCGTCAGGGTCTGTTAAAACAACAATCGTCCTTGTCTTTGACAAGGCTCTTATGTACTCGATAGTTTCACGTGAAACCTCGGAACCATTAGTAGTAACAATGTCTGCATCCAAAAAAGATTGGAGCAAATCCTTATCCATTTTGCCCTCAACGACTATGACATTCGGATATTTTACTTTCATTCGTAGTGAAATAAGGCCTTAAAGTTATTTTCGACAGCAAATTCCATCTCTTTTTCTGAAATCCCACGCAAATCGGCCATTGTTTGGAGGATTTCTTTGATGTGTGATGGCTCATTCTGTTTTCCGCGATATGGAACGGGTGTTAGGTATGGTGAGTCGGTTTCAGTGAGGATCCTGTCTATTGGACACTTTTTCACATTTTCTTTAGGCTCAACAGCATTCTTATAAGTGATAGGTCCATCGAATCCGAAGTAGCAACCAAGCTTCGCAAAGCGTTCTAACATCTCTGTGGAACCGCTATAGCAATGGAGAACGCAACCGGCTTTGGCTGGATGCTCTTTTAGGATGGTATATGTGTCTTCGCTCGCATCTCTAGCGTGTATCGAAAGAGGTAAATTGAGTTCGTTTGCTAGTTCGATCTGCTTAATGAACCAAACCTTCTGCTTTTCGTGGTCCTTTTGTTCTTTAAACCAATGGTAATCGAGGCCGATTTCCCCTATTGCGATTACCTTTTCGTCTCTTGCGAGTTTCTTAATCTCTTCTAAAGCATCATCGCTAATGCCTTCGAGGTTCTCCGGATGAAAACCAACGGCTGCGTAGATTCCATCATACTCATGTGCGATTTGGATGGCTTTCTTGGAGCTTTCTAAGTCCCAGCCAATGCAAACCATTAAAGAAACGCCCGCTTCTTTGGCGTTCTTAATTACTTCAGCCCTCTTATCGAAGAGGTCGTCATCATTTAAATGGCAATGTGAGTCGAGCATTCTATTTTCCTACGCAGAATCTTGAGAAGATCTCGTCAGTTAAATCAAGCGTGGCGCCTTCTCCTAAAAGCTCTCTAGCTCCGTTATAGGCCGCCATTAAATTAACCGACACCAAATCGATTGGCGCCTGCTTTAAAGCGTCTTCTTTAGCTTTAGCTAAATGTTCATCAATACTCATCAATAAACCGAGCTGGCGGGCACTAGAAAGCGATGGTGAGGTGAACGCCTCATCAGACAAACCAAGCTCTTCATAAATCTTATCTAAGAGAGGCTTAATGTCTTTGTTGATCGCGCTGATATAGAGCTTATCTTTATCGGTGTTTTTGATGAGGTCGCTCTTGTTATAGACGGTGATCAAAATCTTGTCTTTGGCGAGCTCTCTAATTCTTAAATCCTCAGGAGATTCGCCTTTTTCAGCATCTATAACGTGAATAATGAGGTCGGCTTTAGTAATCGATTCTTCGCTTTTTGCTATGCCAAGGGCTTCAATCTTGTCGGCATTGTTTCTAATGCCGGCAGTATCTAATAAATGAAGCGAGATACCTTTAACAGAAACATCTCCTTCAACAACGTCGCGGGTCGTTCCAGGAATATCAGAGACGATGGCTTTTTCTTCGTTCATCAAAGCGTTCAAAAGTGATGATTTTCCAACGTTTGGTTCGCCGACAATCGCGACCTTTAAGCCTTCTTTGACGATCTTTCCTTCCTTGCCGCCTTTAATGAGGTTGGCGATGGTGTTTCTGATTTCGTTTATATGTTCAACTATGGTCTTTTCGTTAATCTCTTCGATATCCTCATATTCAGGGAAGTCGATATTAACCTCTAGCAAAGCTAGAAGATCGGCAATTTGCTTCTTTAGAGGGTCAACAAGCTTACTTGTTTCCCCGCTTAAGGACATTAAGTTAAGGTTCTTGGATTCAGCGGTTGTTGCGTTAATCAAATCGTTAACGGATTCAGCCTCGATGAGGTCCATTTTTCCGTTATAGAAAGCACGGGAAGAGAATTCTCCACGCGTGGCGTATTTGGCGCCTCTCTTGATATAGGCTTCGATGATCTGATTAGCGATGAGCATCGAGCCATGGCAGGAGATCTCAACGATATCTTCGCCGGTAAAGGTGTTTGGGCCTTTAAAAGCCATAACCAAAACCAAGTCTATAGGCTGACCATTGTCGCTCATGGTGCCGTAATAGATTTCTCTTTTTTTGGTGCCGCTGACCTTCTTGCTGAAGATCTGGTCAGTCATCTCGAAGGCTCCGTCTCCAGAGACTCTGATGAGGGCTAGCGCTCCTTTG
>JAFXLR010000127.1 GCA_017531065.1 Bacilli bacterium | reverse complement strand
TTTGGTTTGCCATTCATCTTGACTTCGTAGGCGGCCGCTTGCGAGTGGACGCGGATCGCTTCATGGAGCTCTTGACGGTTGCCACCGCGTTTGACGGCTTCCATCATGATGTTCTCAGTGGCCATGAATGGGAGTTTCTCCATGACACGGCGACGGATGACGTTCTCATAGACGACGAGGTTCGATGAGATGTTGATGTAGATGTTGAGGATGGCGTCCACCGCTAAGAAAGCCTCAGCGACGGAGACACGCTTATTGGCGCTGTCATCAAGGGTTCTTTCAAACCATTGGGTGCCAGCGGTAAGACCTGGGTTGATCGAGTCAACGATGACGTATCTCGCAAGGGAAGAGATTCTTTCGCTTCTCATTGGGTTACGTTTGTATGGCATCGCAGAGCTTCCGATCTGGTTCTTCTCGAATGGCTCCTCAATCTCTTCGAAGGATTGGAGGATACGGAGGTCATTGGAGAATTTGTAGGCGGATTGCGCAAAACCAGAAAGGACGCTAAGGAAATAGCTATCGACCTTGCGGGAATAGGTTTGTCCTGAGACTGGGACACAGGCTTCAAAGCCCATGTCATTAGCGATGAGTTTCTCGAGTTCTTTGACTTTGGCTTCATCTCCTCCGAAAAGGTCCATAAAGGAAGCTTGGGTTCCTGTGGTGCCTTTTTGGCCAAGGAGTTTGAGGTTGTCCATTTGATAGACGAGGTTTTCGACGTCCATCACGAGCTCATTCATCCACAAAGTGGCCCTCTTGCCGACTGTGGTGAGCTGGGCTGGCTGAAGATGAGTGTAAGCAAGGCAAGGAAGGTCTTTGTAATTGAGGGCGAAAGCTTTGAGGTTGCTTAAGACCTGAGCGGCCTTCTTAAGGACGATCTTGCTCGCTTCCCTAAGGATGATGACGTCGGTGTTATCGCCGACATAGCAAGATGTGGCGCCTAAATGGATGATGCCCGCTGCTTTTGGGCATTGCTGTCCGTAAGCATAGACGTGAGACATGACGTCATGCCTGACGATTCTTTCTCTTTCTTCGGCGACATCGTAGTTGATGTCATTAACGTGGGCTTCGAGTTCAGCGATTTGCTCATCGGTGATATCAAGGCCCAACTTCTTTTCGCTTTTGGCCAAGGAAACCCAGAGTTTTCTCCAAGTCTGGAACTTGAAGTCGTTAGAGAAAACATACTGCATCTCTTCGCTTGCGTAGCGGGTCGAGAATGGTGAAATGTATCCTTTTCTTTCTTCCATCTTTACCTCCTTATTTGTTCTTATTGATAAGTCTGGTGGTGACTTCTTTGGTAGTTAAGTCAACGTACCTGACATAGAGGGAGATCTTGTTGTTCTCGTTTAAGCCAGTCCAGATATCGTTAGTGAATTCGTCGATATCGTTAGGGATGGCCACTCTTTCAGGTTCGCCTTGGAAGGTTGGGATTGGATTTCCATCGGTGACATAGGTATGGAGGAAATGTCCAAGTCCTGGAAGGGCGTCATATTCGAAATAGTAACGGTTGCAGGAGGTTCCTTTCTCGTCAGCGGATTTGAGGATCGACATCTCATAGGAGAAATCGTTTCCCTCGAATTTGAGAACGCCGGAGATGCGTGGGGTGAGGTTAGGGAAGTCTGGCTCAAAGGCGCGGCTCTTGAGGGAGCACTTCATGCATTTGCCGGCTTTAAGGCCTTCGTAGATGGTATCGGTCTGATCGCCGTTGGTGACAATCATCTTGTTGTCGATGTCTCACACCGCCGCATAGATGATGAGCGATGGGTCCTGGACTTTTGAGGCGTCGAATGGTTCGGTGTAGAGGACGTTGTCCTTGAAGGTGAAGACTCTGTTTCTTGAGTTCTCGCTTCTGCCCATGATGAAGTAAGCGAAAGCCGCTTTCTTGCCATCACTAGTTTTGCCAATGATGATGCCACGTCCGACATATGGGTTGTCCTTGATGAGTTCCTTGATGTTGCTAACAGCGTAGATGTTCATTTACTTTTCCTCCAATAACTGTTTTGAGACCATTTCAACCGCTTGAGGGAGAATCTTCCATTCGGCTTCTTCCATGACGCGGCGCTGTAAGATTTCTGGGGTGTCCCCTTCTTTTACTTCGACCGCCTTCTGAAGGATGATCTTTCCTCCATCGGTGATCTCGTTGACGAAGTGGACTGTGGCGCCTGTGACCTTTACTCCTTTTGCAAGGGCGGCCTCATGAACATGAAGTCCATAGAAGCCATCGCCGCAGAAGGATGGGATGAGGGATGGGTGAACGTTGATGATTCTGTTAGGGTATTCCTTAACGAATCTCTTGGAGAGGATTGCTAAGAATCCGGCAAGAACGATGAGGTCGATATCTCTTTCCTTTAGAGCCTTTAAGAGAGCGTCTTCGAAGGCTTCTTGGGAACCGAGTTCTTTCTTTAGGAGGACTAGCGATTCGATGTTATGGTTCTTCGCTCTTTCTAAGGCATAGACGTCTTTTTTGTTTGAGACGACGAGGGTGACCTTTCCAGATACGATGATTCCTTTGTCGATTGCGTCAAGAATCGCCTGGAGGTTGGTGCCTCCCCCTGAAACGAAGACTGCGATGTTAGCTAATTCTTTTTTCATGGTCTTAGAGATTGATTTCGATCTTTTCGTCGTTAGTGGATTTTTCGATATGGCCGATGACGTAAGCGTCTTCGCCATGGGCTTTTAAGATGGCAAGGGATTTCTCGACATCCTCTGGCTTAACGATGATCGACATGCCGACACCCATGTTGTAGGTGTTGAACATATCTCTTTCTGGGATATTTCCTGTCGACTGGATGAGTTTGAAGATTGGGAGAATCTTGACGTCTTCTTTTTTGATGACGACCTTAAGTCCGTCTGGGATGGAGCGAGGCATATTCTCATAGAAGCCTCCTCCGGTGATATGGGAGATGCCTTTGACCTCGACTTCATCAAGAAGGGCGAGGACTGGTTTGACGTAGATTTTGCTTGGGGTGAGAAGGGTCTCGCCAAGAGATTTTCCACCGAGTTCTGGAAGAGGTTTTTTGATATCGGCGTGCTCGATATCGAAGACTTTTCTGACAAGAGAGAAGCCGTTAGAGTGAACGCCGCTAGATGGAAGAGCGATCATGACGTCCCCTGCCGCCATCTTTTTGTTATCGATGACTTTGTCTTTGTCGACGATGCCGACTGAGAAGCCGGCGAGGTCATATTCATCGACTGGGTAGAAGCCTGGCATTTCTGCGGTTTCGCCACCGACGAGCTCACTATGAGCCATGACGCAGCCATCGCAGATGCCGGAAACGATAGAGGCAATCTTCTCTGGGTAGTTCTTGCCACAGGCGATGTAGTCAAGGAAGAAGAGAGGTTTAGCGCCGCAGCAAATGACGTCGTTGACGCACATGGCGACACAGTCGATGCCGACGGTGTCATGCTTATCCATCAAGAAAGCGATCTTGAGTTTGGTGCCAACGCCATCGGTTCCTGAAACGAGGATTGGGTGCTTATAGCCTTCAAGGTCAAGGGTGAAAAGTCCACCGAAGCCGCCAATATCGTCTGGTTTTGCTTGGACGATCGTTCTAGCGATGTGAGCCTTCATGAGCTCAACGGCTTTGTATCCTGCCGTGATGTCTACGCCTGCTGCTGCGTATGATTCAGATTTTGAGTTTTTCATGTTCCCTTATTCCTTTGTGTTTGCGTGCTTATTTATTGAAGGTCGCTGCGATTTCCTTATCTTTTTCGAGAGCCGCTTTCGCTCCTTCTTCTCTAAGAGCAACGAGTTTGGCGTCGAGCTCTGGATCACTAAGGGCAAGGATCTCCGCGGCTAAGAGGGCAGCGTTCTTGGCTCCATCGATCGCGACTGTCGCAACTGGGATTCCAGAAGGCATCATGACGGTTGAGAGAAGGGCGTCCATACCGTCAAGCGCGGCGGATTTGCAAGGGATTCCAATGACTGGAAGAGTGGTTCTTGCGGCAATTGCGCCCGCTAAATGGGCGGCCATGCCAGCAGCGGCGATGAGGACTCCGAAGCCGTTTGCTTTGGCGTTAGCGGCAAAGGTACCTGCTTCTTCTGGCGTTCTATGGGCCGAATAGACGTGAGCCTCATAAGGAATTCCAAGAGCATCAAGCTGTTCGAATGCTTTCTTGAGGATTGGAAGATCGCTTGCGCTTCCCATGACGATTCCGACTTTCTTCATACTGGTTTCCCTCCCGAAAAAAATAAAAAGACACGCTGTTAGAAGAGATTTACAAAGATCAATTCTGCGAGTGTGCCCAGACGGTCGACTTGACTACTGAATCTATTATTGCTCCATTGCGTCAATTCGCATGTTCCGTCAGTCACAATAATACTTTTGGTTTTTCAGTATATTAATATGATGTTTTATTTATAAAAGATATTCAATCTAATACGCTTTGAAAGTGGTTACATAGCGAAAATGACGAGGGTTTTGAGTGTCTCTTTTGCAAGAAAAAAGGCCCCTTGGAAGAGGCCTCTTTGTAAATATTAGTTTTTAAGCGAATTGAGAGGGGCTGGAATCTGACCGCCGCGGTCGATGAAGGTCTTTGGCGATTGGGGTCTGATTGCCATGATCGGAGCGTGGCCAAGAAGCCCACCGAAATTGAGCTCTTCCCCTGCTTTCCTTCCGATCGCTGGGATGACTCTCACGGCGGTTGTCTTGGAGTTGATCATGCCAATGGCCGCTTCATCGGCGATGAGGGCGGAAATGACTTCTGGAGTGGTATCGCCTGGGATGACAATCATATCTAGACCGACTGAGCAAACAGCGGTCATCGCTTCAAGCTTCTCGATGCAAAGGGCGCCTGATTTGGTGGCGTCGATCATGCCTTGGTCTTCGCTGACTGGGATGAAAGCGCCTGATAAACCGCCGACTCTCGAAGAGGCCATGACGCCTCCTTTTTTGACGGCGTCGTTAAGGATGGCAAGACAGGCTGTTGTGCCTACTCCACCGCACTGCTCAAGACCCATTTCCTCTAAGATGTGGGCGACGGAATCACCAATCGCTGGGGTTGGGGCAAGAGAGAGGTCGACGATGCCAAATTCGACACCGAGCATCTTGGATGCTTCTACGCCAACAAGCTGACCCATTCTCGTGACTTTGAAGGCGGTCTTTTTGATGACGTCAGCGATTTCGGAGATCGAAGCGTCTTTTGGGCATTTGGCAACGGCTGCGCGGACTGCGCCTGGGCCGCTGACGCCGACATTGATGACGCAATCGGCTTCGCCAATGCCATGGAAAGCACCGGCCATGAATGGGTTATCCTCAACGGCATTACAGAAAATGACCATCTTGGATGCGGCAATGCATTCTCTATCTTTGGATAATTCAGCTGCTTCAAGGACTTTCTGGCCCATGATCTTGACGGCGTCGAGATTGATGCCGGCACGGGTTGAGCCAACGTTGACCGAAGAGCAAACGAAAGAGGTTTCGTTTAAGGCCCTAGGAATCGAATCGATGAGTTCTTTGTCGCCAGGAGCGAAGCCCTTTTGAACAAGGGCGCTATAGCCGCCGATGAAGTCGATGCCGATGTCTTTGGCGACCTTATCTAAGGTTTTCGCGTATAAGACAGGGTCTCCCCCGGATACGCCGACAAGGATGGAGATTGGGGTGACCGAAACGCGCTTGTTGACGATCGGGATGCCGTATTTCTTGGAGATCTCGTTTCCGACTTTCACGAGGTCCTTCGCATATCTATAGATTTTGTTATAGACCTTCTCGCATGACTTATGGATATCGTTATCGATGCAGTCGACAAGCGATATGCCCATGGTGATCGTTCTCACGTCGAGGTTCTCTTCCTCGATCATGCGTATGGTCTCAATAATCTCGTCTCTATTGTTGATCATTTTTCTTACCTAATTAGATTTTGTGCATGAGGTTGAAAATGTCTTCATGCATGCATTCGATCTTGAGGTTCTTTTCCTCACCCACTTTGTGAATCTCATCGACGAAGGAAGTGAATTCGATGGTCAGGTTATCGAGATTAACGACCATGTACATTGTGAAGAGCTCATCGATGATGGTTTGGTTCACGTCTTGGATGTTGACTTTGTATTCTGCGCATTTAGTGGCGACAGCGGCTAAAATACCGACTGTATCTTTGCCAACGACTGAGATGATAGCTTTCATGATAGGCTCCTTTTTCCGCTCTTTTGGGGCTTTTGTCATATAAATATTAGTCTAAGAAATACCCTCTCGAAAACACGAAAAAATTATTTTTTTGGATGAAAGCGCTTTTATCTTTATCGCCTCTTTCCCCTCCCTAATAATAAGGAAGTGCAAGAAGCACATTATAAAAGGGAATTTCTATGGGCGGATTTTTCGGGGTTGCCAGCAAAAGCGACTGTGTATTTGATCTTTTTTACGGTGTCGACTACCACTCACATTTAGGTACGAGGAGAGCCGGTTTGGCCGTCTTGAATGATGGCAAAATCACCAAGGCGATCCATAAGATCGAGAACTCACCTTTCAGAACCAAATTCGAAAAGGAAGCCATGGAGATGAAAGGCAAGATGGGCATCGGATGCATGTCCGATTTCGATTCCCAACCTCTCGTCGTGAGATCAAACCATGGCACCTACGCGATCACCTGCGTTGGCAAAATCAACAACTCCAAAGAACTCGAAGAAAGATTCCTCACCAACAACGCCCACTTCTTAGAAACCTCCACTGGCGATATCAATAGCACTGAGCTAGTCGCCAGCATCATCAACCAAAAGAAAAACCTTATTGAAGGTTTGCAATACGTCCAAGAAGTCATCGATGGCTCAATGACCGTCATCCTTCTTAATGAGAAGGGCATATATTGCTCAAGAGACAAATACGGAAGAACCCCTATCGTCATCGGCAAGAAAGATGGCGCATATTGCGCTTCATTTGAATCGTTTGCCTTCCTTAACTTAGGATATACGGCTTATAAGAACCTTGGCCCAGGCGAAATCGCCGTCATCAATGTCGAAAACGGCGTCAGAACCTTGGTGGAACCAGGGAACAAGATGCGAATCTGCACCTTCCTTTGGATTTACTATGGCTACCCGTCAACCGTCTACGAAGGACTCGCGGTCGAGAAACTTAGATGCAAATGCGGCGAGTTCATCGCCAAACGCGACAACGTCAAACCTGATTCCGTTGCCGGTGTCCCTGATTCCGGCTTAGGCGCGGCGATCGGCTACTCAAATGCCTCAGGCATCCCATTCCAAAGACCATTTGTTAAGTACACCCCTACTTGGCCTCGTTCCTTCATGCCGACGATGCAGACGAAACGCAACCTAATCGCCCACATGAAGCTCATCCCGATCCACGATTTGATCGAAGGCAAGAAGCTTCTTCTCATCGATGACTCCATCGTCAGAGGAACCCAGATGAGAGAGACGACCGAATTCCTTTATAAGTCCGGCGCTGCTGAGGTTCATGTCCGTTCCTCTTGCCCTCCAATCCTTTATAGCTGCAGATACCTTAACTTCTCCGCTTCCACTAGCGAGATGGAACTCATCGCTAGACGCGCCATCATGGCCCTTGAAGGAAACGATGAGCCAGAGACAGTCAAGAAATACCTCGACCCAGATAGCAAAGAATATGCCAACATGGTCGAATGGATCCGCGAAAAGCTTAACTTCACATCCCTCCGCTTCATGAGGCTTGATGACCTTAAAGAAGCCGTTGGCTTAGATCCTGAAAAGATCTGCACCTACTGCTGGGATGGCTGAGAATAACAAATAAAAAACAAGGCTCGTGATAATACGGGCCTTTTTTGTAATAAAAAAGCCACATCGAGATTTCCCGTATGTGACTTCAAATATTATTAGGCGTTAAGAGGTTTGCCGGTTAAGAGTTCGTAACCTTGGAGATATTTGGCGATGGTCTTTTCGACGACCTCTTCTGGAAGGGTCCAGTCATGATCGTGGGACTTAAGCCAATCCCTAGCGAATTGCTTATCGAAGGATGGCTGGCTCTTTCCTCTTTCGTATCCTTCAAGAGGCCAGAATCTCGATGAATCTGGGGTGAGCATCTCGTCAGCGACGACGACTTCGCCATTCTCATCAAGGCCGAATTCGAATTTGGTGTCGGCGATGATGATGCCTTTTGTGAGGGCGTAGTCGGCGCATTTCTTATAAAGGGCGATGGTGTATTCCTTTAATTTGGTCGCGTATTCAAGGCCTTTGCCTGGGAATTCCTTTTCAAGGACCTCAACCGATTTTTCGAAGGAGATGTTCTCATCGTGATCGCCGATCTCCGCTTTGGTGGATGGGGTGTAGATTGGTTCAGGAAGCTTATCGGATTCCACTAAACCTTTTGGAAGGGTGATGCCGCAGACGGTGCCGTTTTTCTGATAGCTGGCCCAGCCGCTTCCGGTGATGTAGCCACGGACGATGCATTCGATTGGAAGCATGGTGAGCTTCTTGCACATCATCGTTCTTCCTTCGAATTTCTCGTTTTGGAAGAATGCAGGCATATCTTTGACATCGCAGCTGACCATGTGGTTCTTGCAGATGTCTTTCGTGTAATCAAACCAGAATTTCGAGATTTGGGTTAAGACTTTGCCTTTATTGGTGACGACATTATGTAAGATGACGTCAAAACAGCTGATGCGGTCAGTCGCGACCATGATTAAGGTATCACCGTTATCGTAGATCTCTCTGACTTTTCCTTCTTTGATAGGTTTCATTTTTGATATCTCCAATTTGTATCAATTTGATTATAGATTCTCTTATTTCATTTCAAACATAATAGCGGTTACATAAATAAATTTATTTTCCGTGTAGTCTGAATCAAAAAACAAAAAAACCGCTGTTTTGCAGCGGATTTTGTTATTTTTGCTCTTCTTTTTGGCGTTTTTCGAGCACGATGTTGTTGTTATAGATGGCGATGAGCCTTGGAAGATTGAACTTTAGGACGAAGGCAGGAAGCACGATCAAGATGGCGTTGATCACGGCGACTGGGAGAGCAATCGTGAGCCAGATGTTTGAGGTACCTGTATAAAGTCCGAAGTCACAAAGAATCAAGAGGAAGGAGGTTGGGACACTCCATATGTGGATGGCGACGCCATACCTTGCTTCCAAGATGAAACGGCCAATGTATTCGTTATCGAAGGGACTCGCCACCTTGTTCTTATGGAAGCCGGTGAATGAGCCAAGTTCCGGGACATGGTTCTTCCACTTCTGGACTTTGAGGAAACGGTAGAACTTCATCTCAGCGTTGCTGGTCTTGAATATTCCTTTGTCTTCTTGGAACCATTTCTCAGGGAGTTTCCTGATGATGAGGGCGACTAGGCCGTCGATAAGGACCGCACCCACAACGAAAGCGAGAACCAAAATGGCGTAGAGCCAAGGCATTTCTTGGAACTGCGGGTTAAGGAAGATGTTTAGCGTAGTCACTATGGCAGCGCAGATAACGATGATGATCGAATATAGAAGCATCTTATTTCTCGGTTATGTAAGTGAGTTTCTCACCATAGGTCTTCTCATAGACCTCTTTCCACTCCTCCTCATTGGCCTTCATCATCATCATGACGTTCTCGGCCTGGGTAAGGAAGACGTCAGGATAGATCGGCTCAAGGATATGGAGGGTGTAGGCTTGGATGAGAGCGCCACTATCATCGACCTTGTCGGTATCACGCATGGTGATGAAGGTTGGGATGATCGGGACGTTGTTCTTCGCAGCGAAGACGAAAGCACCCTTCTTAAGAGGTTTTGGTTTGCGGTAATTCCACCACATCGACTGCTCTGGGTAGATGAGGATGAAGTTGCCTTTGGTCAAGACGGTATCGACCGACTTAAGGAACTGCCTAAGGACGGTTGGGTTCGTGGCAAGAGGCAAGGTATAGCAGTTTCTAAGGAAGAAACCATAGAGGCCAGGCATCGTGTAATTGCCTTCCCTGATGATTTTGAAAAGCTTCTTGTTTCTAGCGTATTTCTTGACGATTAAGTGAATCGGGATGCTATCGAATGGAGAGAAATGGTTGGCAGTGATGACCGCGCCTTTCTTGACGCTTCTAAGATTCTGGAGTCCTGTCACGCCATCAAGAACGATACGGCCTTTCTTGATCTGGTGTTTGAAATAGAGATTTGAGTAGTAATTGGCCCAGAAGGTCTTGAGCTTGCTTGACCACTTCTTCCTGAGGTAGTCGACATCCCCTGGCATAAGGTGACGGAATGGCGGATCGTTCTCAACATCGACGTCAAAACGGCCTTCTCTCTCAAGTTCTTGGATTTTGTTAAGGATATCCTGTCTCTCTTTGCTAAGGGTTGGGGCGATCTGCTCACCCTTTCTGATTCTTTGTTCGATGGTCTGATATGGGGTCCACTTCTTTTTGCTGTCGCCAAGTTTCTCGTGGTACTCGTCCGCTTTCTCGGCTTCTTGGTTGCAGAAAGCTTTGACGCCATCGACGCTCTTGAGGATTTTGTCAACGACATCCTGTGGGATGAGCTCACGGTTTTTGATGATGTTATCTTTGACACCAGCAATCTCGGCATATTTGAAGAAACGGTCTTCATACATGACGTTCTTGAGGTTCCATGGCTTGAACATCAGGTTGTAATGGATGAGCCAAGGGTCTTTGATCTCTTCGCCTAGCGGCATGACGTTCCACCTCTTGTCGACATAGGTGACTCTGTCTTTGCAAAGGTAATTCAAGACGTCCTGATCTTGGGCCACTTTGAAAGTGACTTTCTTGATGAGGGCAAGGAAGCGTCTTTCTAAACCAAAGGACCTAAGGGCCTTGAAGTTCATAAGAAGGACACCGGCGTTGAAGTAATTCTGATGCTCAACCCCTAAGACCTTCTCAACATAGTTAGAGAATTCAGGGAAAAGCTGGACTGAAGCGTCTGGGATGGCACCGACGAGATTATCGCCAAGATCGGTGAAATATAGCTTAGCGACGTCATCGCAAAGAACGATGTCGCTGTCGAGATATAAGCCTTTGCTTAATGTTGGGAAAAGGTCAGGTAAGAAAAGGCGGTAATAAGTCGTGATCGTGTAATAATCGCGGACATCAAGTTTGACCGCCAAGGAATTGACTTTGACGGAGACGTTGAAGAAAGAGATGGAGATGTTGTCTTTATGGAACTGACGGATGGCTTTCTTGCTTTCTAAAGAGAGACCGTCATGGATGATTGTGATCTGATATTTATATTCGGGCGAGGCATGATCGACGATGCTCGCGAGGGTTGTTGAGAGAAACGGGATGTAGTTATCGTCTAAAGTAAAGAAGAGGCGGACTACTGCTTTTTTATTATTCATAGAATAATCCTCCTAGGCTGTCGCAACGCTACCAAACTATCCTAGAAAGCGTGTCTAATCAAGAAAAAGATTATTCTTTTGAATAATTTCAAAAAGAAAACCCCTTTTGGGAGGGGTCTTTATTGTTTTATGGAGGTCGATTGCCCTGGGTTATTCACCTTGTTGATAAAGAGAGGGAATTTGTCTTGTAGGCAAATCGCGTAGAATGGGCGATTGACATCGACTAATAATGGCGTCCTTGAAGGCATTGCGCCAGAACTGCCACCAGCAACGGTCACAGACTCGCCAAAGATGCCTTTATCGCAGAATTGGAAATCGGATGACTGAAGGACGTAGAAGCTTAGATCATGCGCTGGGACTCCACCTCTTCTTAGGAGTTTCGACCACAAAAGCTCATTGCCGCTCATGTATTTAATGAACGAATCTGATAAATCAATCGAATCGGAAGAATTATGGAAATAAGGAACGTAACCATAGATAGAACGGTATTTGGCTGCTTTAACTGCGATTTCGGTGTACGCCTCTTCGAGAGACACATCTTCCAGTGAGACGCCTTCATTAGGAAGAACAATCATCAAATCTGTGGTGGCATTTCTGAAAGAGAACGTTTGATAATTGCTTCCCTCATAGTACAAAACGGACACACCGGCATCTGACTTGCCTATGCAGGCGTAGTCGATTTCTGTGTTTCCACTTTCGGCATGGAACGTTCTCTTTTCGGTGGTATATGTTGTCATCGCCAGATCTTTCATCTTGAGAGCGCCATAAGTGAGAACGCCATCACCATTCATCTGAACCTTAGGGATCGGGACGCTGAGGTTGATGGCTTGTTGGAAATACTGTGTCGCCTGATCAACGTAGTTGGCATGGTTGGCAGCGGATGTGGCGATGTATTTATCAGATACTGCCTGACATTTTGCTGGATCGAAAGCGAATGTTCCGCCTACTTGCTGATGGAGAACAGCGCTATCAAAACGGGTCCAATCATAAACCTCGCCAGTATTCGCGTTCTTCGTTGAATATGAACAATTCCACTGCTCAAGCAAGGCTTTCGTATCTTCTCCGGCATCCTCTAAACCGAAAGCGTCCAAGTCAAAGCCATCGGATACCGCGATCAAAGAAGAGGCACAAAGAAGGTGGGAAGCTGGCGACAGAACAAAGTCCTTGTTATGAGGGTCTTTGAAATATGGGGTGAGTTTTTCAAATGATTTTAAGCCGGTTCTGCTGACGATTTTCCTATCGAATGTCGGAATCATCCTATCGTTTTTCGGGGCAAAGACAAAATTGGTCATCTCCGTGCAGTCAGTGCCGCTAAACGGGATAGAGGTGCTTGGAGGTTCGCTGCTACTACCGTTCCCTGAACCAATCGGTCCGAGGGCGTTCCCAATCGCATTAGGGACGATAATCGCCGTAGCGACGGAAGCCACGGCTAAAACTGCCCCGGCTGGAATGACGTATTTGAACCATGATGGGAATCTCTTTTCCTTAATTGGAGTTGGATATGGGTTAGGCACATTTTCTTCAAAGACTTGGTCGATGTGCTTTTTCATTTGCTTTTCGAATTTCATGCTGCAAGTCCTTTCCTAAGCTTTTCCTTGGCCTTGTCGTAGATCCTTCTGACGCTTGAGACAGGGATGCCAGTCTCTTTAGAGATCTCTGGCCAGGTATAGGAGAAACCGATCTTGTAATAGACGACGATGGTTTCTTTGTTGGAGAGCAAAGGCTCAATGAGCGAAAGGAAGTCATTTGACCTATCATCGTCCCCATATATCTCATCTAGGACGTCACTAGATGGGACGAGGCGGCTTTTCCTTAAGAAGTCGATGGCTTGGTTCCTGGCGGTCGCGACTAAGAAAGCTTTGAGGTGATGAGGTTCCTTGATCTGCTCTCTTTTCTCGATCGCTTTAAGGAATGATTCGCTTAGGATGTCGTCGATATCGCTTTTGGAAGAGACATAAGACGCGATGACGAAAAACATCAGGTTCTTGTACTCGAGGTAGACCTTTTCTGTAGCGGACTCATCCCCTGCCATGAAAGCCATGGCCACACTTCTGGTAATGCTCATTTATGCCTCTCGCCAAATGTGACGAATCAAAAATAGGAATCTGCCCAACAATGTTAGCATTTTTATTATTCCTAAATCTAGATGGCCAAAAATCCTCTGCAAAAACACCATCAAACAAAAGACACGAATCCCTTTAAAGAAGCTAGGTAAACCGGGTCTTCTATCTTCCCAACGCCAAACACTTTCTTTCCCACATAATTCAAAGACGCTCCAATATGATATAAGAGCTTTCCATCAATAATTAGGAATCTATCGTGAAAAGCGTCGTTTACTGATACAGATAGATTTCCAAATTGAGCATTGAAAGAGGCGATGTCGTTTTGCGTTAGTTTTGACTTTGAAGAGATGATTAGCTTTGTCTCAACGTACGCATTCTTTTCTTTTAGGTAATCTAACGCCAGGATATCTGCGTAAGGATCGATTAGCACTATTTCTTTCTTTGCTTTTGAAAATAAGCCTTTCAAAAACACTCTCGTCTCAAAAAACTCACCATCAAAGAATATCCTGTCCTTCAGAGGTGATGTCCCCTCCTCAAAAGTCGACAAACGCTTATCAATATCATCAACTCTATGGACAAGATTTGCATAGTTATCATTGGTAATGAGTGTTCGTTTTTCATCCAAAACATATCCCTTTAATAGATAGTCTTTTAATACTCCATTCGCCCATTTTCTGAATATTATCCCATTCTTCGACTTAACCCTATATCCAACAGAAATAACCATATCCAAATTGTAGATTTTGATTTTT
>JAFXLR010000126.1 GCA_017531065.1 Bacilli bacterium | reverse complement strand
TTCGATGTGGTCATAGTGACCATGCGTCAAAAGGAATCCGGCTATCTGTCCGTTATGGTGTTTCCTAACGTATTTCTCAATGAAATTGTTAGGGTCAGCACCTGGATCAACAACAATGCATGGCTCGCCTTCTTCGCCGACGATATACATGTTGCAGACAAAGTCGTCCCCGATGTTGAATCTCTCAATTTTCATAAAAAAAATAAGGCACAGGCCTTATTTATTTGCATTCCTTATGGAGTGTCATTTTATTGCAGCGTCTGCAAAACTTCATTTTTTCCATCTTGTTAGGATGAAGCTTCTTATTGCGGTCGGTAATATAGTTGTGCTCTCCGCATTCGGTGCAGGCAAGAATCACTTGATCACGTTTGCTGATGGCCATAAATTGTTCCCCTCACTTTCTCGTGCGAGGCTAAGAATATCATAGACCAGCCAATTTATCTACAATAAAACCACAAAAATGATTAAAATGTTTCATATATGAAAAGGAATGAGACGAGAAAAATCCAAATAGGCCAAATATCCATTGGCGGAAGCGACCACGTAATCATTCAGTCGATGTGCTCTATTAAGACATCCAAGATCGAGGAAGTCTCGGCCCAGATTAATAGATGCGCTGCACTTGGTGCGGAGCTGATGCGCTGCTCCGTCCTCGATTTTGAGGATGCCGAAGCCTTCAAAGAGATCAAAAAGAGAGTCTCTATTCCTTTGGTTGCAGACATTCATATCGATTATCGCTTGGCTTTAGCCGCGTTGGACGCCGGTGTTGACGCCATCAGGATTAACCCCGGAAATATCGGAAGCGAAGAGCGCGTCCAAGAAGTCGTTAACAAAGCCAAGGAGAAGCACGCCGCCATCCGTGTCGGAGTCAATGGTGGTTCCCTTGATAAGACTATTTACTTCGGCAAAGAGAAAATCAAAGGCGAATGGCTCTTTGAAAGTGCGAAAAAGCACGTAGCCATGCTTGAAAAGTATGGATTCCACGATATCGTCATTTCCTTAAAGGGAAGCGATGTCCAGGAGACCATAGAAGCCTATAAACTTGCCTCAGATTATTTCCCATATCCACTTCATTTGGGCATCACTGAAGCCGGTCCAAAAGATATTTCCTTGATTCGCTCTGCAGCGGGTTTATCTCCACTCCTTTTAGACGGAATCGGCGACACAATAAGGATTTCCCTAAGCGAAGATCCTGAGGAAGAAGTTTTGGCGGCATCGCGTCTTCTCCATGATCTCGGTTTAAAGAAAGACTGGCCAACATTTATCAGCTGCCCTACCTGTGGTAGAACCGCTGTCGACCTCATTCCACTTGCCAAAAAGGTCATGAAGTACCTTGAGGAAAACAGAATCTATAAAACTGTCGCCGTCATGGGTTGCATCGTTAATGGCCCAGGCGAAGCAAGACACGCTGACATCGGCATCGCTGGAGGAAGAGGCAAATGGGTCATCTTCCGTAAAGGCGAGACTGTCCGTGAAGTAAAAGATGAGGACGCTTATGACGCCCTCATCGAGGAAATTAATCGTTAATCCTCATCATCGTTATTTCTAAAAGAAATATCTAGCTGTTTACGAACGCTGTTTCTAATGGCCATTCGACGGTATTTGCGCTTAACCTTGTCGATGGCCTCTTTCTTTTTCTTCTTGTAGCCTGGCTCAACGCCTTTGGTTCTTGAAAGAGCCTTGGCGATCTTGATGTCTTTCATCTCGGCTTCAGGAAGTTCTTTCTTCTTGGTCATTTTGCGCTTCTCACTTGGGCCAAGGGTCTCTGGTTTAAGCTCGTTTCCTTTTAAGGAGAAGTAATCGAACTTAACGCCTTCTTTCTGAAGAGCGATTGGTCCACTGACAGAGTCAGCATTGAAGAAAACCCAGGAATCACCGGACTTTCCGAATCTTCCAGTACGTCCTGCACGATGATGGTAGAACTCTAAATCGTTTGGAAGGTCGACGGAAATGACGTCGCTGACATCAGGGATGTCTAAACCACGGGAAAGGATGTCGCTAGCAACGATGATGCTGCAAGTGTTGCTCTTAATTTGACGGAGAGCTTTCTTTCTAGAACGGTCATCCAATGAACCGGTGAAATAGATCGTGTCGAAACCGTTCTCTTTTAGAGACTTATTGATTTGGTTGACCTTCTCTACTGTCGAGGCAAAGATAATCGCCAAATATGGTTTCCTGATCTTTAAGAAAGCAAGCAAAGCAGCGCTCTCGCCGATGTGTTTGATGTCGATGAGATGGTGCTTAACAGTCGACGCTGTCTGAACATTATCGTTTTCAAATTGGAAATCGCTTCTTACAAATTTGAGAAGCTCATCCTTGAGATTCTGCTTCAAGGTTGCGGAGAAAACCATTGTCTGAGGGTCTTCTAAGTTAGCGAATATATCTTCGATATCACCGAAGAATCCCATATCTAAAAGCATATCGGCTTCATCAAGGACAACGCGTTTGATGTTGCCTAAGAAGAAGATGTGTTTGGTGATAAGAAGGTCTTTAAGCCTTCCTGGGGTGCCGATGATCAGCTGAGGAGGAACGCTTTTTCCTTCGACGTTATCGCTGACATCACTCTCCGAGGAATAAAGACGGACTTTGAATTTTGGGAAGAAACGAGTGAACTCGAAAGCGAATTCATAGGTCTGCCTAGCTAACTCTCTTGTTGGAGAAATAACGATGGCTTGTGGCCTATTGAGGTTCATATCGATCTTTTCGATAAGAGGAATAAGGAAAGCATGGGTCTTTCCACTGCCGGTTTCGCTCTGTGCGAGCAAAGAAACACCACGGAGGGCTTTTGGGATAATAGCCTTTTGAACTGGTGACGGATCTATATACCCTAGTTTGGCTAAGGCGTTTGTTAATTGTTGCGAGAGGTTAAACGATTTGAAACTCATAATGAGTTTATTATAGAGGAAGTTCCTTTTATTCGCATCATATAGGAGTGATAATTAAAGCCATGAAGGTCACAGTGATAAATCCCCACGGCTTCTGCGCAGGAGTTCAAAGAGCTCTTGATCATGCTTACAAAGCCAAGAAAGAACACCCGAACCAGCCTATTTATATTCTCGGGAACCTTGTTCACAACGAGAAGGTTATCAGCGACCTCGAGAAAGATGGTTTCATCATTTTAGATGAACGTAAAAAAAGCCTTTCTGAATGGATTGATTCGCTTAAAAAAGGCGATATTATCGTATTTTCTGCCCATGGCCACGATCCTCACCTCGATGAGAAAGCAATAGCTAAAGGATTGATTAGATATGACGCAACCTGTCCTTTCGTAAGAGCTAATTCCACTCTTATTAAGAAAAGGATTATGGAAGGCGGCGAGGTCATCTACATCGGACAAGCCGGTCATGCCGAAACTGAAGGCACTCTTAAGATCGACGAATCCAAAATTTTCCTCTATGAACCTCAAAAATCCTTCGATTTTGCTCAAATAAACGTCAAAAATCCACTTTTAGTTTCCCAAACAACCATGGGAACCGAAGAGATGAAAGAGTCAGTTTCCTTACTTAAAGACCATTTCCCTGAAATTGACGTCGCTGCAAGGGTTTGTGATGCTACAGACAAACGACAAAGTGCCATTTGCACCGCTCCAAGCGATATAGATCTTTATATAGTGATGGGTTCCAAAACCAGCAACAACACAATGAAGCTCTATGACCTCGCTGCAGCCAAATATCCAAAGGCCGTCGTGCTCAGATGCCTTGATGTCGAGGACCTTAAAAAGATTTTCCTTAAGAAAGCAAAACACGCCGCTTTAATTAGCGGAGCATCGACTGGATTAAGGGAATTTGAGGAAGTTAAAGCCTACCTCGAAAAGGTCTAATTTCAGTGAAAAATCGTTCTAATCGTTTAGAAAGGCATTAGTTTTAACCTAGTTTTGAATTAGTAGTTTGAAAGAATTTTCATTTAGCACCACTACTTATCTATCAACTGAAATGTAATGAAACTATCAAAAAAGGCGAATGAAGTATCAATCGCCTATTTTTAATATGTTTTTTATCTCGCTGATTTGGGCTTCCAATTCCTGGATTTTGCCTGAATCCTTAGGAAGAACCTTTTTGATGCTCTCACTCACTTCTATTTGCCTAGAATAATAGTCTCTCCAAGCTTTGTTTGGCTGCCTGACGTTAAAGTATCCATACTTCTTTTCAAGGCTCGTGTAGGATGGCTTTGTAACAGCCTTCCTCCACCGCATTATGTCATACGGTTTGTCCTTATCAATGAGAAACT
>JAFXLR010000125.1 GCA_017531065.1 Bacilli bacterium | reverse complement strand
GGTCCAGCACATGCGGTATTCGTAAGTGGGTTGGAGAGCGTGGAGATTGACCGGAGGAATAACTTCACAAACGTCGGAGAGAGGACAAATGTGGCGGCCGTCGTTCTCGATAAGGATGGCAACGTCCTTCTTGAAGACGAAACCATTTGGGCCGTCATTGACTCCAAGACTAGAAAGCCAGTCCTCCCGAGTCAGATAAATTTTGATATCGAATACAAAGACGAATGTGAGAAGACCTTAGGCCTCGATAGCAAGATCGTTCCACTTGAGACCACCAATACCTTAAATAGAAAGGTCCTCTTCACCGACTGCGACATCAACCAGCACATGAACAACACCGTTTATGTTGAATGGGCTTGCGACCTTCTTGGGGGAGATTACCTCAAGAGCAAAAAGCTCGTCGATTGGAGAATGGCATACCACACCGAAGCAAAAGAAGGCGAGACCCTCACAATGAACTACGCCTTAAAAGATGATGTGCTTTATGTCATTGGCCAGGTTGGCGAAAGAAAAGTCTACGAAGTCTGGTTAAAATTCGAATAATATCAGCAAAACCTGCTTAAATTATGCTTGGGCGGAGGCAACTTCGCCCTTTTCTTGTAGTCGGCAAATCGCCATGAAGGCGGTATATGCGTCATGCTTGATGATGATGCTTGGACCCTTTCTCACAAGGAGTCCTTTCTCGGTGAGGGACTTAATGATTTCAAGAATCTTCTCTTCTTTCTTGATCTCGCCATAGACAGGGAGGGATTCATATTCTTTGGACTCGCCTTTGAAGATGGATTTGATGGTCTCAAGAGGGAGTTTCTCAACGTTGCTAGTAAGAGCGATCTCACAAAGGCTTACGATAGTCGCGCTTTCTTCAAATGACAGACTAAGAAGCTTTAGGTATTCGGAAAGGTTCTTGTTCTGGAACTCCTCCAATATTGAAGCGTCAAACGGAAGAGGGTCATCCGTATAATTAAGAGCCTCTCTTGGGCCTCCTTCATAAGGAATCTCATCCATGAAATTCTCGACAGGTTTCTCACTTTCGTTTTTGATTTCGTAATCGTTCGCGTAAAGGATGCAATCCGAGATGAAGGCGTTATGCATACGGCAATCATCGCTAAGGATGTTAAAGGCTTCAATCGAATATCCTTTGCTTAGCTTGTATAGACCTAAGGTCGCATAGAAGTAAGCGTCTTTCTTGAAACGGTAGTCTCTGATGAATTCTCTGATCGCAATATCATCGCCTAAACCGACCAACGCCTTAAAGAGGATATACCTGGCTTTGTAATGGTCTTCGAGATCGAGCATGAGCATCTCTTTTCCTAAGGAAACGGCAATCTGATACTCCCCTGCCATATAGAATTGTTCCATGAGGGATTTGCTGAAGCGAAGGAACGAAGCGGTCGTTGTCGTTTCGAAGAACTTACCAATATAGGATTTATATTCCTCGTTCTTGGTGAAAAGCTCTAAGCCCTTCGTTTGGATATCTAAGCCTTTGGCGGCGTAATGGTTGCTGTCTTTCGATTCGAGGGCGAGCAATTCGCTTCTGGCATCGAAGTTAAGAGGGTCTAGCTCAATCGCTTTCTTGAAATGAGCCTTGGCTTCTTCTTCGTTCAAAGTGTTCTCGCCTTCGTAGTAGGCTTTGTAGGATTCTGAATCCTCTTCGCCTTTTTTTCCGAAAATTTCCGGATGTTCCGCTATATATGGAGTGAGGTCATCGAAATCACGGATCTCGTCCTTATGGGTTCTAGCGTACTCGCTTAAGATGTAGATCATCTCATCCGTTGTGCGTTTCATGGTTAAGATGATTTTATCATTATTTGTCCGTCAAGATAACTGAAGGGTAAATACTAAAATGGACGAGCCCCATAGTCTCCGTTTATAATAAGTCGTTTCCAAAACTAAATGAATTACACAAGCAAGCCAAAAGTCATAGTTGTCGGAGCCGGAGTATCCGGACTCACCACGGGAATTTATCTCCTCGACAATGGTTTTGACGTGGAGATTTATGAGAAGCACTACGTCCCTGGCGGAGAGTGCACTGGCTGGTATAGAAAAGGCCAATATATCGATGGCTGCGCCCACTGGGTCGTTGGCACTGAACCAACAAGCGAACTTTATCCTCTTTGGGAGCATATCGGCGCTTTCGATGGCAACCCAGAGATTTTCCCAACCGAATATCTAACGAAGTTCCAGCTCAAAGACGGCAGGTTCTTCACCTTCTATAGCGACCTCGACAAACTTGAGAACGAATTCCTCACCTTCTTCCCAGAAGACAAGAGAGCGATCAAGAGATTCCTCAACACCGTCAAGGTTTATCGATTCACCCACATCCCAGTCAAGAAGCCTCTCGACCTCATGAACTGGTTCCAGTATCTCGCCTATGGCATTTCTCTTTTGCCAATGGCCCTTCCTTTCGCCCACTACAAACACGTCGCGCTTGAGAAATACATCAAACACTTCAAGAACGAAGAGCTTAGAGGCATCTTCCTAAGGTTCCTTGACCCTGGATATAACATCCACTCCTTCTTCTATGTCTGCCAGACCTTCTCCAAAGGAGACGCTGGTGTCGTCGAAGGCGGCTCCCTCGCCATGATGCTTAGGGTCGCTGAGACCTTTAAGAGAAAAGGCGGAAAGCTTTTCCTTAGCACCCCTGTCGATGAGGTTTTGGTCAGCAACAAGACCGCGTATGGTGTGCGTCTTGCTAACGGGGAAGAACTCCGTTCCGATTATGTCGTCGCGTCCACTGATGCCCATTACACACTCAATAGACTTCTTAGAGGCAAGGTCAAAGACAAAGGATTCGAGAAGCAGTTCAAGGATGGCAAAGCCAATCCAGTCCACTCCTCAATCATGCTTGCCTATAGAACGGCCCATAACATGACCGACTATCCACGCATGATGGATTTCATGATCGACAAGCCTTTCAAATGGATGGGCTGCGATTACACCCATTTCGCGATTAGGAACTTCACCTTCGATAAGTCTCTTCCATCCCAAAATGGTGAGACACTTTTGACTGTCCTTCTTCCAACGAATGAGGAAGTATATAAGAACCTCAAAGCCCTAAGCGCGACCGAATACAAACAAAAGAAAGCGGAATTTGCAGGGATTTTCACAAAATTGATCCTCGAAAAGACGGGACTCAAAGAAGATGAGCTCGAGCTTCTCGACGTCACTTCCCCTCTCACCTACGAACGTTACACGAATGCCTACCAAGGCTCATACATGTCATTTGTCACAACCGACAAGACCCATGGCTTAATGCGTCCAGGCCTCATCAAAGGCTTAAAGAATTTCGTCATCGCCGGACAATGGATTATGCCGCCAGGAGGACTTCCAATCGCCCTCTTCTCTGGCAAGCATGCCGCATACCGCATCACCAAGATGGCGGGAAAAAGGTTCCTCAACAAAGAAGAAAAAGCGCCTGCCCTCTTGAAACGTTTTTCGATTGGCCGTTAAACTTTATTCACTATGAAAGAAATAGTAATGTCCCAAGAGGAAATTCTCTTAACGACCCAAAAAATGGGCGCGGAGATCACCTCCGTCCTCGCCAAAGAGGACAATATCCCAATCTGTTTAGTCGTCATGAGAGGCGCGATGAATTTCGCCACCGATCTTTTGAAAGCCATCAAGACCGATGTCTTCGTGGACTATATCCATGTCTCTTCATATGAAGGAACAACCACGAACGGCGTCATCCACCTCCACTTCGACGTCCAAAGCAACGTCAAAGGCAAGACCGTCCTCATCATTGAGGATATCGTTGACACCGGTTATTCGATGGAATACCTCATCGAACATCTTAAGTCGCTTGGTGCGAAGAAAGTCTTAGTGGCCACTCTCTTCGACAAGGTGGTCAACCGCGTCGTCGATGTCCCTATCGATTTCGTTGGCAAGGTCTTAGACAAGAATCAGTTCTTAGTCGGCTATGGCCTTGATTACAATGGCCTCCACCGCAACGTGCCATATGTCTTTATCCCAACCGAGGAAGAAGTCGCTTCCTGGGACAAAGAGTTAGCGGAAAGAAAATAAAAGAAAAAAGGTTGCCTCCGAAGGGAAGCAACCTATTTTTTTATCTTGGACAGATATTAGTATCTGTAGGTTCCGAAGATTCTGTCGCCAGCATCGCCTAAGCCTGGGCAGATGTAGGCGTTTTCGTTGAGCTGTCTGTCGAGGGCACCAACGATGAGAGGGATATCTGGGAATTCTTTTTCGAAGACTTCGATTCCTTCTGGAGCGGCGATGATGCAAACAAAGTGAAGCTTCTTGGCACCATGCTGCTTAAGCATCTTGATGGCATCGACAGCGGAGCCGCCGGTGGCAAGCATTGGGTCGACAACGAAGACGTCCATGTCTTCGATGCCTTCTGGAAGCTTGCAATAGTATTCGTGAGGTTCATGGGTGACCTCATCGCGGTATAAGCCGATGTGTCCGACTCTGGCGGTTGGGACAAGGGCGGTGAAGCCATCGACCATGCCAAGGCCAGCGCGGAGGATTGGAACGAAGCAAAGCTTCTTTCCAACGATCATCTGCTGAACGGTTTTCTCGATTGGGGTTTCAATCTCAACGCTCTTGGTCGCGACGTGTTTAAGGGCCTCGTAGCCTTCCATCATGGCAATCTCTTTGACGACCGTGCGGAATTCGCTAGTTGGGGTGTTCTTATCACGAAGGATAGCGATCTTGTGAGTTAAGACTGGATGGTTGAGATAAGTGACGTTTGGGTACTCTTTCATAAAGGAAATCTCCTGTTTTGAATATTGTACCTTATTCAGCGCTTTCTGGGGCGGCTGGTTTCTCTTCTTTCTTATCCCTGAGGGCGAGGTTCATGACGATGCCAAGGATCATGGCAACGGCAGTGCTGCTGATCGAGAAGGCGACCTGACCGATAGCGAAGTTGATGGCAAGTCCGCCGATACCGGCAACAAGGATGGTAGAAGCAACGAAGATGCTCTTGGTGGCACCCATGTCAATCTTGTTGGCAATGAGGATCTTGACACCGGAGCTGGCGATGAAGCCATAGAGGACTAAGCTAACGCCACCGCAGATGCAGCCTGGGATGGTCTGGACGATAGCCATGAGTGGGCTGAGGAAGCCAAGGAGGATTGCGATACCGCAAGCCATGGCGATGACTTTGGTGGAAGCGACTTTGGAGACACCGACGACGGCGACGTTCTCGCCATAGGTGGTGTTGGCAGCGCCGCAGAGTCCGCCAGAGAGAGCGGTAGCGACACCGTCACCGATAAGGGTGCGATCAAGGCCTGGTTCTTCAAGAAGGTTCTTCTGGATAACGCCAGACATGTTCTCGTGGTCACCGATGTGTTCGCAGATGGTAACAAGGGAGACTGGGATGAAGAGCATGGCAGCCTGAGCGACGCCAGACCAGCTAAGAGGCTGGCTCTCCTCACCAAAGAGGAAGACGAATTTTGGGAAGTCAAGGAAGGCCGTGAATCCACGGAATTCTTTGACGATTTCACCAGCTTCGGTGGTTTTCTCGACAATGAAATTGTTAACGATTGGGGCAAAGTCAACAATTTTCATGTAATCGTTGTTGGCAAGATAGCCGATACCAGTAAGGGCTAAAGCGAAGACGTAACCGGCAGCCATACCGATAACGAATGGGATGAGGGAGATGGTCTTCTTGCCATAGTGGGCGCAGATAGCGGTGACGAACATGGCGACGAGACCGGAGAGGATGTGAAGTAAGTTGTAGTTGGCGGCGCTAGCGGCAGTGTTGGCAAGGTTGTTGATGGCGCTGCCGGCAAGGCTAAGACCGATGACCATGATTACTGGTCCGATAACAAGAGGTGGGAGAAGCTTGTTAAGCCATTTGACTCCGCAGAATTTGATGACGATAGCGACGATGACGTAAACAAGACCGACCATGGCCATACCGATAGGTAAGAGCCAGAGGTTTGGTTTGGTGTAGGCGTTTTCGCCAATCTGGAGAGCACCGATGGCAATAGCGGCGCCCATAGGACCCATGTAAGCGAAGCTGGAGGCCAAGAACATTGGGCTCTTGAACTTTGTCACAATGAGGTAGAACAAAGTGCCAACGCCAGCGCTCACGATGGTTGGAGCGATGAGCAATTGAGCAAAGCTCTCTCCGGTAGAGGTGTAGTACTTACCGAAGACAAGGATTGGGACAGTGATACAAGCGACAAACATCGCAAGGACGTGTTGAACCGCAAGAATCCAGGCGTGTCCCCATGATTTTGGGAATTCGTCAACATCGACGAGCATTCCGTTTTTACGGGTTTCTTCCATGATTTTTACTCCTTTCATCTAGAAGAATATTTGAAGGCAATTTGCAAAAAAAAGAGGCTTAGAAACTTAAGCCTCGATAATTAACAAATAGCTTTCAAATGGGAGGACGACGAGAGATGAAAAACCCATTTCCATGTTTTCTCGACTAGATGAAATGGATTCACACAAGTAACTCATCGTTCTTTTCCTGTGAAAAAATATAAACAAGTCGACCTTAAATTGAAAGATATTTTTTTAGTTTTTTATAGGTATTTTTTTACGGTCTCTAGTGAGGGACTTTCATGAAGGTCACGACTGGTGTGTCTTTGAAGAGTTCGCGACCCTTGAGATCGGTAAGTTCAATAAGGGTGATGATACCAACGACTTTGCTGCCATTCTCTTCAATGAGCTCTTTCATGGCCTTGAGGGTTCCACCAGTAGCCATAAGGTCATCGATGAGGACGACTTTCATGCCTGGCTTGATGAGGAACTCTGGGAGCTCGATGACGGCCTTGCCATATTCGAGGGTGAATTCTTTGGAGATGGTGCTGCCTGGGAGTTTGCCCTGCTTTCTCGCCATGATGAAGCCGACATTGGCTTCAAGTGCGACTGGGCAACCGAAGATGAATCCTCTGGATTCAGGTCCGATGATGACATCGGCCCCCCACTCCTTCACATAGGACGCCATTTCTTTGATGGCGCTTCTGAAAGCATCTGGGTTAGCAAGAAGAGGAGAAATGTCCTTGAAGGAGATTTCCTTGGTTGGGAATCCTTCGATGACACGAATGTACTTTGAATAATCCATGGGTTTGTACCTCTAATTAGCTGTTGGCGGAATCCTTGTGTCCGATTGCGCTATAGACACCACTGAGCGGGATACTGTTGACGATGCGGTCGATGGTCTCGGCAATGACGGTCGACAAGGTGACGACTCTGAAGATTCCAAGTTCTTTGAATCTCTCCGGGAGAGGGATCGAATCGGAGACGATGATGGAATCGAATGGGTTGTCTTCTTTAAGAAGGTCGTAGCATGGGTCGCTAAGGACGGCGTGGACGGCCATCATGCGGACGCTCTTGGCGCCGTTGGCCTTAAGGGCTCTTGCACCGGCGATCGCGCTTCTGCAGGTATCGATCATGTCATCGATCATGATGCAGTCTCTGTCTTTGACTTCACCGATGATGTTCATGACTTCTGGTTCAAGTTTGTTGTTCCTTCTCTTATCGATGATGGCGATCGGGCAATCAAGCATCTCAGCGAGATCGCGGGCACGGTTGACTCCACCATGGTCTGGAGAAACGACGGTGACGTTTTCGCAGTTATGGCAGTTGGCCATGACGTCGCGTCCAAGAAGAGGAACGGCGGTAAGGTCGTCGACCAAGCAAGAGAAGAATCCTTGCTCTTGGGCGGCGTGGAGGTTGACGGTGACGACACGGTCAACTCCGGCAGTAGTGAGAAGATGGGCGACAAGGGCGGCAGTGATTGGCTGACGTGGCTTGGCTTTTCTATCTTGTCTCGCATATCCGAAATAAGGGACGATGAGATTGATTTCGTGAGCGCTGGCTCTACGGAGGGCATCGACGAAGATGAGGACCTCCATTAAGTTTTCATTAACAGGCGGGCAGGTGGACTGGATGATGAAGACATCCTTTCCTCTGACAGTGTCGACCGGTTCAACGATCGTTTCCCCTGAAGGGAATTTCTTGATGATTCTTTCGCCGAGCGTGACTCCGAGTATTTTGGCGACATCCTGCGCCAATTCCTGGTTCGCGCTTAGGGAAAATAGAACCGCATTATCCAACATTGTTTGACCTCCCCTGACAATAGTTGGTTTTCTAACCGTAGAATATTATATATTCAACGGGAGCTTTCTTCATCATTAAATAACCGACATTTTTCCATGTTCGCGGTCGTGTCGCGTGCGTAGGCGTACAAAATGAATTAAGATTAAGCCTGGTTAGGAGGTAAAGAGCCACGCTTTTAGGAAAGTATCTCAAAAAGTATTACAAGCAGCTTGCCTTCTTTTTCATCATGGGCGCGATTGCCCTTATGATCGTCGACATCGTCGAAACCGAGGTTCCGAAATTCCTTCAGGTCATCGTCGATGATATTGACATCATCACCCAAGAAGAGCTTTGGACCATCCTTTGGAAGGTCATCGTCTGCGCGCTCATCATCCTCGTCGGAAGAATCGCCTGGAGGCTTTTCATCTTCTATGCTTCAAGAAAGATCGAAGCCGGACTCAGAAGAGACATGTTCGAGAAATCGATGAGGCTTTCGAGCACCTTCTACCACGAGAACAAAAGCGGAACCATCATGGGTTGGTTCACGACCGATATCGAAACCATTGGCGAATATTTCGGATGGGGAACCGTCATGCTTATCGACGCGAGCTTCCTCGCCATCATCGTCATCATCCGTATGATTAGCGTTGACCTCACTTTGACTTTGGTCGCTGCAATTCCGATTACGCTCATTGCCATTACGAGCTTCCTTTCTGAAAGCTTCATGTCAAGGAAATGGGACCAAAGGCAAAATGCCTATGACAAACTCTATGACTTCGCTGATGAGAATTTCACCGGAATCAGGGTCATCAAAGCCTTCGTCAAAGAGCAGAAAGAAATCCACGCTTTTGCAAAAATCGCCCGCAAAAACCGCGACGTTAATTATCAGTTCGGCAAAATCGAAGCGGGTTTAGGCGCCGTTATTGATATCATCATCTACCTCACTGCCGGCCTTTCTCTTGGCTTTGGTGGCTACTTCATCTACCAGGCCTATAATGGCAACCCAATCAATATCTTTGGCACCTCTATCAACATCACCGTCGGCAAACTCGTCGAATTCATTTCCTATTTTGATTTGCTTATCTGGCCTCTCATCGCTTTAGGACAAATCGTCACCATGATGAGCCGCGCCAAAACATCTTTGAAACGTATCACCCGCTTCCTTGATTCTGAGGAAGACGTCAAATCGCCTGAAGGCGCGATCAAATTTGAAAACGTCAAAGGAGAGATTTCCTTCAAGGACTTCACCTTCACCTATGGAAGCGAATCCGAGCCTGCTCTTAAGAACGTGAACTTCACCATCAAACCAGGTGAAACCATTGGCGTCGTTGGCAAGATCGGATCAGGAAAGAGCTCTTTGGCCACTCTCTTGCTCCGCTTATACAACTATGAAGAAGGACATATTTTCATCGATGGCGTTGACCTCATGAAAGCGGACATCGTCTCCCTTAGGGAGAATATTGCTTATGCCCCGCAGGACAATTTCCTTTTCAGCGACAGCATTTCGAATAACATCGCTTTCTCTAGCGAAACGGCAGACCAGAAGAAAGTCGAAGAGGCTGCTCATTTTGCCGACATCGATGCGAACATCGAAGAGAGTTTTCCTAACAAATACGAAACCGTCTCTGGTGAAAGAGGCATCACTCTTTCTGGTGGCCAAAAGCAGCGTATCTCTTTAGCGAGAGCCTATTACAAAAAAGCGCCAATCATGATCATGGACGACACTGTTTCCGCGGTTGATATGAAAACCGAGGAGAACATTCTCCATAACGTAGCCGAGTTCCGTAAGGGACAAACCACTATTGTTATTGCCTCAAGAGTCTCCACCGTCAGAAAGATGGACCGCATCCTCGTCATGAAAGATGGCATGGTGGACGCTTTCGATACACATGAGAACCTCATGAAGAGTAGCCAGACCTACCAAAACATGGTCTATCTCCAGCAACTTGAGGCCGAAGTGAAAGGAGGGAACGCAAATGACTGAAGAAGAGTTTGAAAAAGCTATGCTTCATGGTGAGCGTAAGATTCCTTTCTTCACCCTCTTAAAGAGAACTCTTTCTTATGCAAAGGGCGACATGTGGAGAATCGTTCTTTCCTTATTCGTCGTCACCATTGGTGTTGTCGTTGACCTTTTGCTTCCAATCATCGAGAAATGGTTCGTCGATTATCTTGATGCCGAGCATATCCAGAACGCTGTCCTCTCCGTCATCATCGGAGCGGCTATCGGTTTCATCGCGATCGCTCTCGTCAACAAAATCATCAGTTACTTGATGTCGCTTCTCCTCCAGAAAGCAGGACAGAACATCGTCGAAAGACTTAGGATGGACGTCTTCTCCCATATCGAAAACATGTCCCAGAACCAGCTTAACGAAATGCCTGTTGGCTCTCTTGTCACAAGGGTCGCAAACTACACTGCTGCAGTTTCGAACCTCTTCACGGATGTCCTTGTCCGTTTCGTCATGAATATGCTGACCGTCCTCACGGTCTTCGTCATCATGATCACCTTAAGCTGGAAGCTCTCCCTCATCCTTCTTGTCTTTGCCGTCATCGTTGGAGTTGTTTCCTTCTTCTTCGTTGGGGTTGTCGCAAGCAAATACAGGGCAGAAAGAAAGAACACTTCCATCCTCAATTCCTTCCTTAGCGAAAACCTCCAAGGCATGAAAATCATCAGCATTTTCAACCAGCAAAAGAAAAAACAGGCCCAATTTGACGAGGATAATGAGAATTTGAGAAAGTCCGCATATGGCATCAACGTGGCCTTCACTTTCTATAGGCCGTTCATGTCATTCCTCTACTATGGCGCGATCGCCACCACGTTCGGTGTCGGCTTTGCTTTGGCTTTCACCCCTGGTCTCATAGTTGCCTTCTACCTCTACCTCAACCGCTTCTTCAAACCTATCCAGGAACTTGCGGATGAGCTTAACAAGATTCAAAGCGCACTCACATCTAGTGAAAGACTCTTCAATCTCCTCGATGTCAAACCTGAGGTCGTTGATGCGGAAGACGCGATTGAAATCGACTCCTTCAAAGGCAAGATTGAATTCAGAAATGTTTGGTTCGCTTACGAGAAAGACAACTGGATTCTTAGGGATGTTTCTTTCACCGTTAATCCAAAAGAAACGGTCGCTTTCGTTGGAGCCACAGGCGCTGGCAAAACAACAATTCTTTCTTTGATTGTCAGGAACTATGAGATCCAAAAAGGACAAATTCTCATCGACGACATCGATATCGCCCATATCAAGGTCAAATCACTTAGAAAAGCAGTCGGTCAGATGCTTCAGGATGTTTTCCTCTTCTCTGGCACGATTAAGAGCAACGTCTCACTAAGAGATGAGTCCTTTGACGATAAAGAAATCAAAGAAGCATGCGAATACGTGAACGCCTCAAGCTTCATCGAGAAACTCCCTAAGGGATACGATGAGGATGTCATTGAAGGTGGTGCCAACTTCTCTAGCGGTCAAAGACAACTTCTCTCGTTCGCGAGAACCGTCCTCCATAAACCTCAGATCCTTATCCTTGATGAGGCCACCGCTAACATCGATACAGAAACCGAGATGCTCATTCAGAGCTCTCTAGAAAAGATGAAGAACATCGGAACGATGCTCGTCGTTGCCCATAGGCTTTCGACCATCCAACACGCTGACAACATCATCGTCTTACAGAATGGCCAGATCATTGAGGAAGGCAACCATCAGTCCTTGCTTAAAAAGAGAGGCTACTACTTCAAGCTCTATCAGCTTCAGTTTGAGCATTAAACCCTATCGAGATAATAATCGAGCAAATCAATCCGCATTGAGATCATTTTGAGATAGAAGAAATGCCAATGCTTTTTGAAGGCTTCACGGAAACGAAGAACGTGAAGTTTAACCAGGTAATAGGTACGAAGTTTCCTCGATAAGAAACTGCTTTTCTCTAATGTCGGGTCGAAGATCACGCTCTTAAGGAATTCCCTATCTCCACGTGATGCGACTTTAAGCGCGTAATAAAGTTCGTCCGCCCTATCTACCCAATCAATTGGCTTGGAAAGAAGGCGCCTTACCTTCTCAAGGACGATTTCTTTGTGGTCATCTCTAAGGTTTGGGTACGCCATAAGTTGTTCAAGGAGCGATAGCCGGTCAAAGACCCTATGGTCACCTTCATAGGCTCTGATGAACAAACGGAAAGTGTTGTTCTTCTTGATCATCCGTTTCTTGTAACTATTCGCGAAGAAGTCATTGTCGATGAAGTTCCTAAAGAAAACGTATTGCACTTTGTAGCGGCAATTCTTGAGCACCTTCCAAAGGAGCCTAGCCTGGAATTCTTTTCCTGATGAGTTTTTGGTGAGAAGCAAGGAATTAAGAGCCTCGTTACGGGTCTCTATATCGAAGAAGTTCCTTGATTTGGCCACTCTCATCGCATTGATGATTAGGAAGAGGGTCGCTTTCTTTTTCTCCTCTTCCGTCCTTCCGACATCGAGGTTGTTTCTCACGAAGATGGTCCACCGCTTGATGGGCTTAACCTTCTTTGAGTTCAATAGGGCTTTGTAGAGAGGAATCGGCAGAATCTCCGGCTGATCGATCTTCATATATAGAGGGACGAATAGCTTTCTGAAGTTCATCCCTTCTTTCGGAACCGGATATTTGGCATATGGGTCCTCAATATAATAATCGAGGAGAGCGTCGCTAAAGGCCCTGAGCACCGTCTTCTTATAAGGGCCTTTATAACAGAATATGTAACCTATCCATTCATGTTGGATCTTGGTGTTCGCCACATATTCGTAAGCGAGCTGGTAATGGAACTTCTCGCTTAGAGATGTGCTTTCAAGAACTTCGGCGAACTTCTCACAGAAGTCCTTTGTCGGATTGTGATTGGGGCCTAATTTCGTACGGAATCTCTTGTCTCCGACTTTAGACAAAAAAGAGACGAGCCGAGGGATCCTCTCGAGGACGAAATCCTCCTCTTTGAAATATTCCTTGAGCAAATCCTCGGTGTTCTCCCAGTCAAACCGATCCGCGGTTTTGAGGTTCTTGGTATAGTTCCAGAACCCCTGCCACAGGTCGTCATTACGGAAAAATGGGACCGCATACTTAAGGCCATAATGACCTTCTTGCATAAGAACAAAGAACAAAACGTATTATTAGAATTCAATAATTAATCGACATTTTTACTCGTTATTTTTCTAGTAAACCTTTTATTAGAGGGGAAAGAAAAAGAAAGACCGCCTCTTTGGTTTGTGGTTATTAATGCATTTGAGGTGAAACATTGGCTTCGTAGTAGCGACAGGACAGGGAACGGGGTTTAGGCACCTTCATTTTTGAGCGAGCCTGTTCCGTCAAAAAACGATTTCGTGCTAAAATCTTCGTATCAAATAAAAGGAATTACTTAATGGACAGTTCAGCTTACGTCATTTTTGGATTTGATTTCAGAGAAAACCCCGAACAAAAAGAGCTGATACGCCTCATAAATATCGAACCTAATCTCATGCCGATCGTCTTCTGCAAAGGAGACGCCGGAACCGGAAAGACCTTCGCCGCTCTCGCAGCGGCTCTTCATCTTGTCCGTTCCAAAGGAAGCAAGAAGAAATACAAGAACGTCTATTACGTCAGAGAGCCAGTCGAAATCGGACACCGCCTTGGCTATCTCAAAGGCACCGAGGAAGACAAATACGGCCCATATCTCGGACCTCTCCTTGATAACTACAACCACCTCATGGCCAACGTGAAGCAAGATGCCGCTTCCCCATACCGTGAGCCAAAAAGAAACGGCAAATACGTAGACGAAAATAAACCTCTTTATGAGAATCTCCCAAGCGACATCGTCCCAATCGCTCCAGAGTTCATCAGAGGCCGCTCCTTCAGTGATGCCATCCTCATCGTCGACGAAGCCCAAAACCTCACTCTCGATGAACTTCATACTTTGGCCACACGTTTAGGCAGCAATTCGAAGATGATCGTCATCGGCTCCCCTAACCAAATCGACGTTGGGGATCAGACCTTTGAGCACAACGCTTTCGAGACCTCATATAAGATCCTTGAGCCAACTGGACTCGTTGGTTTCGTCGAGCTCAAAGCCCCAATGCGTTCGGGATTCGTCACCGACTTCGATCAAAGATTCCTTCAGTACAAACTCAAGGAAGGCAAAAAACGTTAATCAAAACCATTCTCTTTAAGAGAAAGGGCAAGTAGAATTGTCTTAATGCTGAAACGTTTAACCATCACAAACCTCGCAATCATTGAGAATATAGACGTCTCCTTTGGAGAAGGTTTTACCGTTCTCACAGGCGAAACGGGCGCAGGAAAATCTTTGGTCATCGATTCCCTTTCCCTCCTTTTAGGAGCGAGAGCGTCCAATGAATTAATCCGCCAAGGCGAAGACTCCGCATCAATCCGTGGGGTTTTTGCTGTGAAAAATCGAAATTTGAATGCGATTTTGATGTCTCTCGAAATCCCTGAGAACGATGGTGAAATTGTTGTCAGCCGCATCCTCAGCAAAGCCGGAACGAAGATCAAGGTCAATGGGGTGTCCATCACCCTTCAAGATCTTTTGAGAATCTCGAAGTACCTTGCCGACATCCATAGTCAGTTCGACTTTGAGAAAATCCTCAATCCTGAAAACTACCTTGGCATCATTGATGGTTTCTCTAGTGAGCTCATCTCCTCCTACAAGAAGGACTACTCACTTCTCCTTTCCGAATATAAAGCGAAGAAGAAAGAATATGAGGCCCTCCTTGCCAAGAAAGCCAAGATTGATGAAGACCGCGACTTCTATGAATACCAATACAAAGAACTGAAAGGCATGGCCCTCAAAGAGGGAGAGCAAGAGGAAATCCAATCTGAGATTTCTCTCCTTTCCAATTACGACAAAGTCTATTCCCTTTCCCAGGAAGCGGAAGAAATCATCCACAGCGACTTCCTCGACAAGATGTATGAGCTAAACCAACTCCTTGGAAAGCTCGTCAAATATCAGCCTCAATACCAAGAGACCCAAACCTCCCTTGATGAGAAGTATTACGAGATCGTCGATATGGTCGACACCCTTAAGAAAGAGCTTAGGGATATCGATTACGATCCAGATAGACTCGATGAACTTCAGCAAAGGGATTCCGACCTCACCTCTTTAGAGAAGAAATACAAAAAGAGCATCCCTGAGCTCATTGCCTATAGAGATGAGCTCGCCACCACTCTCGGAGATAAGAGCGATTTCGAATTCAATCTCGAAGAGAAGAAGAAAGAGATGGATGAGGCTTTCAAGAAATGCAAAGCCAAAGGCGAAGAGCTCACAGTTGTGAGAAAAAAGACCGCTTTATCAATCGAGAAAGAACTTGAAAGGAATATGGATGACCTCCGTCTCCACGCGACTTTCAAAGTCGATTTCCTCAAAAACGAGGCCAAAGACGACTCAATCCTCAGAGAGGATGGCATGGACACACTCGACTTCCTCATCGAGACAAACGTCGGCGAAGGCATGAAGAGCCTTGGCAAAGTCATTTCTGGCGGCGAAGCTGCGAGAATCATGCTCGCTTTCAAAGCCACACTTATCAAAGCCAATAGAATCCCAACTGTCATCTTTGATGAAATCGATACCGGCGTCAGCGGCGAATCCGCTCAAGCCGTTGCTAAGAAGATCAGAGAGATCTCTCTTTCAAGCCAAGTCATATCCATCACCCATATGCCACAGGTCGCTTCGCTAAGTGACCACCACATCCTTATCTCGAAAGAAGTTAAGGGCGAAAGAACCTATGCTCACATCAAAGAGCTTTCTCTTGAAGAGAAGATCAACCAAGTCGCCTATCTCATCTCTGGCGGAACCGTCACCGAAAAACAGCTCGAGTACGCAAAAGAGATGGTTTTGTCCTCCAGATAGTCTTTTGTAGCGCTTACATAATTTCAGCGAAATTGCACTTATTTGCCCAGAAGTGTTGATTTCCTTACGGAATTAGTGGAACATAATAAGGTCAAATCCTCTTCAAAAGAACAGTTTTACCAACGTTTTAGCGATGAGGAAAAAATGCCAGAACAGGCATAAAAGAAAGGAGCTTTTTCTAAAATGAAAAAGAAATTTGTTCTTCCGCTTGCTGCTCTCGGCCTCATGGTCGGTTTAGCAGGATGTCAGGGTGATGGTGGCACCCAGACTTCCGGCAATAACAGCGGAAACCCAGGCACTAGCAGTGTTGCTGCCTCATCTTCCAAGATGGAGCAGATCAAAATCAGCTCACCAGAAAACGCCAAGACTATGGTCATTGGCACTACCCTTCAGCTTTCTGCTGACAAAGACGGCGTCACTTGGTCCTCTGCCAATGATTCCATCGCCACTGTCAGCGCAACCGGCTTAGTCGAAGCCAAAGCCCTTGGTTCAGTCAAGATCACTGCCAAGAAAGAAGGCTTCAAAGATGGCACTTTCACCATCGAGGTCACCAGACCAGCCCCAACCGCTAAGATCGACTGGAAAGACGCCGACCACTATTCTGTCGACGGTTCTTACACCAGAAGCAACCGCGGTCCTGGCGACACCCCTGTCTACTCCAAATCACAAGCCGAAGACGGCGATTGCATTGGCTACCAGGGAACCGGCGATAAGGAAACCTTAACCTTCACCTCCACTGCCGCTGTTGCCGCTGAGCTCACTTCCACTATGGGAAGCAACAACTCCGTCAACTTAGCCGACGTTTGGAAAATCAAACTCAACGGAACCGAGCTTAATTTAGCCGGTAAGAGATACGAGTCCGATGGCGCCTCTGGCAACTACACCTTCCAGGAAGTTTCCTTCGGTGATGCCAACTTGATCCAGGGCGACAATGTCTTAGAAATCGAATACCTTGTCGACGACAGCCCATATCTCGACCTCTTCTACGTCTACGCGAAAGCCGCCACGACCATTACGTCCAAACCAGCCGCACCAAAAGAGAAGATCGCCCTCGAAGAAGGCGCTGACAAGCTCACTGTCAACATTGGTGAAACCAAGAACATCACCTGCGCCGAAACCGGTGTCAAATATGCTTCTTCCAACACTGATATCGCCACTGTTGACGAAAACACTGGTGCTGTCACTGGCGTTGCCAAAGGCACTGCTACCATCACCATCTCCAAAGATGGCATGATCCCAGCCAGAGTCACCGTCACCGTCACCAACCCATCTGAGGTTATTATAGAAGCCGAAAGTGAATCAACTCTCGTTGAATACACCGATGGCGCGACTGTCCCATCCTACAAGACTTCCAGCAGCGGCGGCGCTTATGTCCGTGTCCTCCCAACTGGAACAACCTTGACCTACACCTTCACAGCTGCCAACGCTGGCAACTACAAGTTGACCATGACTGGCAGAAACTTCAGCCGTGATCACGAAATCACCGATCTCAGCCAGGATGCTGAAATCAAGATCAATAACGTCGCCGTTGACCTTGCTGGCAAAGCTTGGGCTTATGCCACTTCCAACCAGAGCCTTGATCTTGGCACCGTCGCTCTTGCTGCCAACAACACCATGACCTTCAAAGTCATCGGCGCTGAAGTCTCTGATTCCAACTTCATGCTCGACAGCTTCATCTTCACCCCAGTCGCCTAATCAATAACTAACGATTAGAAATAGCCCAGTGATTAAGTTCGCTGGGCTTTTTTGTTAGGCAAAGTAAAAAGCCTGATGTGGAAGTGCATCAGGCTTTTACCAACAAAGGTGAGTTGAGCTATTTGACTAATTTAAGGATGGCGTTGACGTCTTCATCATTTCCGTCATTCTCGAAATGATAAAGGTCCTCTGAGCCATATTTCTCTGCGATGGCCTTTCCAGAGCCCCGCAGAAGGCCTCTCCATAACCGGTGTCACCGCTGACGATGACGCCTTTAAGGTTAGAAGAGTTGTTGGCAAGGAAGGCATCGACCTCAGCAGGGATGTCCCCATAACCATCAGTGTAGGTGATGAGGATAAATTCCCCATCCGCCACTTCGTCACCACTTTCGATTTTTGTGGCGGCGATGCCGAGCTTGCCGATCATCGATTCGACGTTGCCGGTTCTTGAAGCATAATATACGTTCATTGATTATTTCCTCTAGTTAGTTATGACTAACTGCATATAAGATAGAGTCTCTTTGCGCTCTTTTCAAACGAAACGATAAGAATTTTTTATCCGCCTACCTATGCGTATGTGTGGCAATGTTGTGACACCTCTTGGTTACACTTTTTCTTGAAGCGAGGAAATAACCATGAAGAAACTCTTTTCAAAAACCTTCCTTTTATTAGCGATATTCTTACCTCTTTTTGGCTGCAGTTCTGAGCCACAAAGCGAAGTCATCCTTAGCGATGATGAATCCACGATCATCAAAGACGCCAAAAGCACAGATGGTTATCTTGAGAAAAAGGATTACAAGTCTTTGGCCTACGCCTACATCTACAAAATCAAAGAGGGGCTTACCACTTATAAGACTGAGACGAGCGGAACCGTCAAAGCCAAAGTCCTCTTCTTTGATTACGACATCAGCTATACAAGCGTCACCATAAAGAATGGCTCCACCTTCTATTCGAAAGACCACTCAGTCTCTTCTCTTATGACCATCGACACCGAGTATTACATGGTCAATAAAGATAAGATCCTGGTCGCAAGCGACAACAAATACGACGTTTATTCCACTGAAGAATTCCATAAGATCTCCTACACCGTCGACCAGTATATGGTCATGGGTTATGTCTTCACCGACAAATCCATCGTTGATGCCGAAGTCCTTGAAGACAAAGGTGAAGTCATCAAAGTGAAATACAAGTTAGACAACGAGCTTTCGACTCACCTTGTCAAAAAAGACTTCAAGAATTCAGGCGGATTATCTGATTACCCAACCTTCAAGGACGTGAATGTCACCCTTACGATGAAGAGGGATTTCACACCTGTCGCATATCAGATTGACGCCACTTACACCGCTTCAAAAGCGTTCCTTGGCTCAACCGAAGCTAAGCAACACACCGACTGTGTCTTCTCTAGCATTGAAGAAAAAATCGATATTCCAAACGAATCATTCTTGTCAGGGAAGTTAGGCGAGGCTCCTAAGCGCATCGACACAAACGATGAGGAAACCTCAATCAAGAAAGACCTTCTTAACGCCTTAGAGAAGCTCGACTACAAACATGGAGTCAACGTCAAAGGCTCTCTCGCCCTTAATCTCATTGAAGGCACTGACGTCACTCTTGCTATCGACTTAGACGGCTTCTTTGATATCGAGCACATCACCGACAAGAGCCTTTATAACCTCATCGGCCTCCATGCAACACTTGAGCCAAATGAGAATTTCGCTTCCCTCGTCTCTCTTGCCAAAATGCTCTTAAGCGACAAGCTTGGATCTATTGGCGATGTCTTAAGCGATTTAAAGACCCTTGAGATCGTCTATGATGGGGATGGTTCCTTCTACTTAGTCCCAACGAATCAAGAGGACAAGACAACGATCGTTGGAAAAGCCAAGTTGACCGACGCGATTGATATCGTTCTCAAGAACTTCAATTTGGGCGCGATCGTTAATGGTTCCCAAAACGATACCTTCAACTTCAAGAAGACTAGCGGAACGAAGGAAGGAGATTTCACGGTTGAGATGACTCTTACCGATGAAGTCCTCTCCTCCATCGTCGAAAAAATCGAAAGCTTCTTCAATAATCCTGACAATTCCTTAATCAAAACCCTCCTTGGCTATAAGTCCTTCGATTCGATTAAGGCCCTCATCACCGTTAAAGATGGTGCCTTGTCTAGCGTTGATGCTTCCGTGAATTACATCAAAGCCGGTTCAACCGATGAAGAAGACAAGAAGATCGCTCTCCTTGATCTCCATCTTGATTTAAAGAACGCGGCCTATGATTTCGCTGACCGTCTAACTAACGCCGAAGAGCTTTACGCCTCCTACAACGAGATCCTTGACCTTAAGACCCGTTTGGACAATCTCCTTGACCACGTTTATGTGAGCAAAGCCTATCTTGCTGACCTTGATAAAGCGGTCGAAGAATTTACCGCTCTCGAAGAGAATAAGAAAGTCTTCTTCGGACGCGATGTCGTTAATGAAGCCGCCTCCATCAAGAGCGATGTCGAAAACATCATCCTCTTCGTCAAAGAACTTGAGAAATATGACCTCACTAATTTAGATAACGCGGCCATCCTTGAGCTTGCAAAAGCCTATTACAAGAATTCCCTTAAGTTCACCTTGCTCAAGAGCGAAATCGGGGATGAGGCTTACCAGGTCGTGAATGACCTCTCCTCTCACGTCGATTACACCATCTTCGATAACGCCTTAGCAAAGATGGACGGAGACGATGAGACCGCTTGGGGTTTGACAAGCGATGAGATTGTCGGAATCAAAACGATCATCGAAATCTCTAAGGTTGTCTCTTCCGTAGGCACTGAGCTTCTGATGAAACTGCTTATGGCTGGAAAAATGATGACAGTTGCAGATCTCGAAACCAAGATCAATAACCTCTATTCCTCCTTAAGCTAAAGCAAGGTTTAAAATAAAAAAATAAGCAGCCACAATCGGCTGCTTATTTATTACTTTTGTTCAAAGCCCAAAAGCGGTTACAACGTCTATTGGTGCAGGATGGGGGACTCGAACCCCCACGGGTTTCCCCATAAGATCCTAAGTCTTACGCGGCTGCCATTACGCCAATCCTGCGACGCGTTAATAATCCTAACATTGACCCCTAAAAACCTCTATAGAAATCGTTCTGTAGGTTCTAATTGCCTCATCAAAGGGACATCGTCGTTTTTGATTGGCGATGGTTTTGCAGCAAGAACATAGAAAACAGGGAACATGAACATCGAAGCGTACCTGAAATGCATCGTCGAAGTGAATGGGAACTTCATGCAGAAATAGACGTAATTGACATAGGCCGTTAAGAAGATGATGGCCAAAAGAATCAGCATCGAATAGTTAGCTTTCTTAAAGCCATGAAGCACGAGGGAGAAAAGCTTTGATCCTAGCAAGATGAAGAAAGCAAGGATGGCCATGAGCCAGAAATTCTGAATGAGGGTAGCGTTTGTGGCGACGAGAGACAAAGGCCCTTCATGCCATGTATCAACTGAGCAATCCCCAAACAAAGCGGATTTGAATAAACCCGTCCAGACATTGAAGTCGACATTGCCATAGCTTGCAGGAACGGTCGCTCCCCAGTCTCTCTTATATGGGGAAGTGAAGAAGTCGGAAGTGAATATGCCGATATAGCGATCGAAGACGCCGAAGAAAGAACCGTCGATGTAGTTGCTGCTATATTCATCCCCTGGATAAAGCACATATCCGAAAGGCTCATCATAGACGGTTTTCTCAAAAATCGGATACCAAAGGCCAAGAGGGAAGACGATTATCGCGAAGACGCACATCTGGAAGATGAATTTCTTGACGCCTTTTTTGTATTTGATTCTGACGATGAGGTCATAAAGGAAGATGAAGGCAATTGGAACGGCAAAGAGAACGGCGTTGATCTTGCTCATCATTCCTAGGCCCATCGCCACTGCCGTAACAATTAAGTCGAGGAGCTTCTCGCTTCTGTAATAACGGAGAGCGAAGTAGAAGGACATCAAAGCGAACATCAAAGACATCGCATCGTTGTTGTAGATGAATGGAACATAGGCGTAGAAAGGCAAGAAACAGAATAAGAACGTGGCAAGAGTAAGCCTCCATTTCTTTAAACCAAGCCTTTCGAAGATCTTGTAGGTGAAGAAATAGAGCCAGAAAGCGATCATGGCCTGGAAGATCTTAATCGTCTCAAAGGCAAGATCCATGCGGTAAGTGAAATTGCCCCAGCCTATGTTCACGAAATACTCTATCGGTTCGCTAGAGACGCCATCAAGGAATAGGTCATGGAACTTAGCCCAAAGGGTGACGCTATAATGCCAGAGCTTCTGCTGATAATACTGATTGGCAATATCAAATGTCCCATCGGCTTTTAGAGGAGGCTCAGCAAAAGGACCTTCATCCCACATATGGACGACGATTTCCCAATGCGATCCCTGATGGGTTCCAACCCACCAATCATTCTTGTTCAAAGAAGAGTTGACTGGCATAGAGAAGCCATAGTAAACCATCGCATTCAAGGCGATGAATATGATGGCTTTTGAGACGGAAGAAAAAGTGATCGTCCTTCTCGCTGCTTTATATATGAGATAAGCGACAGCAAGGATGACAGAGATGATCATGATCCATCCGGCAACAAGGTGACCACTCTCATCTTTATAGGCAAATGGAGCGTCTCCCCAAATAGGAATGCCGCAAAGAGAGAAGAAATAGATGTATAGATAGGCGACAAAAAGAGCAAAATAGACAAGATATCTCCATTTGGACTTTTTGAAAGACGAATAGAAGCCTTTTAACTTGTTCCAAAAAAGAGGCACTTTCGATGATTTGCTCTTTTCCATATGGAAAGTATAAGTCAAATGCCCATCAAATATCCTCTATAATTGTTCCGATGAAAGAAGAAGCCCTCACTTTATATGACTATCTCTCCACTGCTAAAGTGGCCGCGAAGCGAAGAGTCATCAAAGCCATACGCCATGGCCTTGCTAAGGTTGATGATAAGGTCATCGATGACCCTAATTTCATCGTTAGCCCTTCCAGCAAGATTGAGTATGAAGGAAAAGAAGTCCCCTACGTCTATCACTTTGTGATAATGCTCAATAAACCTAAGGGATATATGTCTTCTAGCGTCGATGAAAAATACCCAAGCGTGTT